>CAYZVB010000256.1:5815-8181 GCA_964481315.1 uncultured Granulosicoccaceae bacterium | reverse complement strand
TTGACCCCGACACCAAACAACTGCTCGGTGCCGGCATGGTCGGTGTAAATGCCGGTGAGCTTATCGCAGAGGCTGTACTTGCACTTGAGATGGGGGCCGATGTTGAAGACATTGCACTCACTGTGCATCCACACCCAACACTGTCCGAAACCCTTAACTTTGCCTGCGAAGTTGTCGAAGGCACCTGCACCGATATCTACGCCCCGAAGAAATAACCGCAGCGTATTCCGGTCAAGCCGCGACTGAGGCACGATCCATTCACCTCAGTCGCGCGTGTTTAAGGTAACATCCACCGCACTGTAAATTTCGCACGAGTACCATTCGACATGGCAGACGATCTTCGCGACGCCGCGCTCCATTACCATCGTTACCCAAAGCCCGGAAAGCTCGAAATCAGTGCGACCAAAAATATGGTCAATCAGCGCGACCTGGCGCTGGCCTATTCACCCGGTGTTGCCGCTGCCTGCGAAGCCATTGTTGCTGACCCTGCCGAAGCTGCAACTCTCACTGCCCGGGCCAACCTGGTAGGTGTGATCACCAACGGCACAGCGGTACTCGGGCTCGGCACCATCGGACCACTGGCCTCCAAGCCGGTAATGGAAGGCAAGGCGGTACTGTTTAAGAAGTTTGCCAACATCGATGTGTTCGATCTGGAACTCGACACCACCGATGTCGACAGATTTGTAGATGCAGTATCTCTGATGGAGCCGTGTTTTGGCGGCATTAATCTCGAGGACATAAAAGCGCCGGAGTGCTTCGAGATTGAAAAACGTCTCAACGAACGAATGAACATTCCGGTTTTTCACGATGATCAGCACGGCACGGCAATTACCGTTGCCGCCGCCATCATGAATGGGCTGCGCATTGCTAAAAAAGAAATTTCCGAGGTGCGACTGGTGTGTTCAGGTGCCGGGGCTGCAGCGCTTGCCTGTCTGGATTTACTGGTGTCTCTGGGGCTGCCGCAGGAAAACATCACGGTGCTTGATATTGTCGGTGTGGTTTACCGCGGACGCACCGAACAAATGGATGAATACAAAGGTCGCTACGCCAGAGAAACCGAAGGCCGCGTCCTTGCCGATGTCATCACAGACGCCGATATATTCCTTGGCCTTTCTGCTGCCGGTGTACTGAAGCCTGAACATGTGAGCACGATGGCCGACTCACCATTAATTTTTGCCCTGGCCAATCCGATCCCTGAAATCATGCCCGAGCAGGTCAGCGAGGTTCGCGACGATGCCATCATCGCAACCGGGCGCTCCGACTACCCGAACCAGGTTAACAACGTGTTGTGTTTTCCTTTTCTGTTCAGGGGTGCACTTGATGTGGGCGCAACACAGATCAACCAGGAGATGAAAATCGCTGCGGTCAATGCCATTGCAGAGATCGCTACAAGAGAAGTATCTGACGAGGTTGCAAGCGCATACGGCGACACCTCATTCGGTTTTGGCAGAGACTACCTGATTCCCAAACCCTTCGATCCACGACTGATGACAACAGTACCAATCAGGGTGGCAAAAGCCGCCATGGATAGTGGTGTGGCCACACGACCGATCGAAGATTTTCAAGAATACAAAACACAGCTTCACGACTTCGTTTTTAGGTCGGGCATGGTAATGAAACCGATCTTTGCCAAAGCCATGGCCAACCCGCAACGCGTGGTATTTGCCGAAGGCGAGTCGCGACGCGTGATAAACGCAGTGCAGGTACTGGTTGATGATGGCATTTGTAAGCCGGTAATGATCGGTCGCGAAGCGGTCATTCAGGAAAACATCGATCGCTTCCGACTACGACTGATCATTGGTGAAGACATCACCGTAATCGATCCGATGAACAACCCGCATGAAAAACTCTATGCCGACACCTATCATGAATTGACAGCGCGCAACGGTGTGACTCCGGCGTACGCCAACGCCATTGTGCGCACACGCGCCACAGCACTTGGTGCACTGATGGTGAAGCTTGGTCACGCCGATGCACTGATCTGTGGCAGTGAGGGTGCCTACATTCGCCATCTCAGACACATTCGCAGCATTATCGGTATACAGGACGGCATTTCAGATTGCTCTGCGGTGATTCTGTTAATTTTGCAGGCGGGTACGTTTTTCCTTACCGATACGCACGTTACCGTCGACCCGTCGGCAGAGCACATTGCAGAAACCGCTACCCTCGCCTCTTCTGCAGTAACACGCTTCGGTCTTGAACCCAAAGTCGCGTTATTGTCACATTCCAACTTCGGCAGCCGCGATAATGAAAGCACACGCAAGATGCGTGAAGCGCGTGAAATACTTGAAGCCAGGCACCCGGAACTTCCGGTAGAAGGCGAAATGCATGCAGATGCAGCAGTGTGGGAGTCAGTGCGCGACCGG
>CAYZVB010000256.1:0-5805 GCA_964481315.1 uncultured Granulosicoccaceae bacterium | reverse complement strand
CAAATTCCAGATTTCAGGGTTCTGCCAACCTGATGGTGCTTCCCGATCTCGATGCTGCGAATATTGCCTACAACATGGTAAAGGTATTTGGCGACGGTTTACCGGTGGGGCCAATCCTGGTTGGACTGAATCACCCGGCACACGTGATGACCGAAGCGGTAACTGTCCGAGGCATTGTCAATATGTGCGCCGTTGCAGCAGCCGAAGCGATAGATCTGGCCGCAAGCACCTGACGACCTCGTTGTACTGTTTTTCGAGGTGTCAGTCTTTGGTAGCTACTGCAACGGTATACACCGATCCCTGTTTAAGCTTGCGGTAATTGCCAAACACCTCGTTAAACACTCGCTTAACAAAACCGCGCAGCCCGTTGATTGTGACGATATAAAAGCTGCCGCCACTGCTCAGCCGATCATAGGCATCGTAGAACATCAGGTAATACAGCTCTTTACCGGATTTAGCCGGCAGGTTGGTGACCACCATATCAAAGCCGCCGGCCTCAACCTGTTGCAGGCCGTTGCTCAACAGAACGGTCGTATTCTGCAGGTTGTTAGCCTCAGCGTTTTTCCTGCAATACTCAATGGCCACAAAGTCTTTATCAACCATAGTGACATGGCTGGCGGGGTCACTTGCCGCCAGCGCCAGACCAAGCGCACCGTAACCACACCCCAGATCCAGCACACTGGCGTTTGGCGGCATGACTATATGATCGAGCAGTAACCGTGTGCCGGAATCGATCTCGCGGGGAGAGAAAAGCCCCCAAGTGGTATGAAATGTGAGCTTTTTTTCACACAAAACCTCCGTAAATACCGTGTCCTGACGCAGACCGGGCAGAGATTCTCTGGTGATTGGCGATTTCATACAAAAGACCTGTAGTAAACTATCGCTATTATTTCACGGCGAGCCGTTGATGGGTGGCCTAAGACGAGTGCAAATGGTCACTCAATACGAGGTCTGCTGACTGACGTCGCGGTTTAAACGTGATAACCGGATTTTTATTTTAGAGGCTGTTGATGAATGCGACTCATATTGCTGGGTGGCCCGGGTGCAGGAAAAGGCACTCAGTCCACCTTTATTATCGAGAGGTACAAAATACCGCAAATATCCACCGGCGATATGCTCCGGGCCGAGATTCGGGCAAATACGGAAATCGGTCAGGAAGCGAAGCGACTGATGGATGGTGGCAATCTGGTCCCCGATGATCTAATCATCGAACTGGTACAGAAACGGCTCAACCTGAAAGATTGTCAGGACGGTTACCTGCTTGACGGTTTCCCGCGCACTATTGCGCAGGCAGACGCGCTTAAGAATAAGGGCATCTATATTGACGCTGTTATTGAAATTGCCGTCGACGACAATGAAATCGTTAAACGTATGAGTGGGCGTCGTGCGCATTTGTCTTCCGGTCGTACCTACCACATCGAATACAATCCACCGAAAAAAGACGGATTTGACGACGTGACCGGTGAGCCGCTGGTGCAGCGCATCGACGACAAAGAAGAAACTGTTCGCAAGCGCCTGTCGATCTATCACGATCAGACAGAACCGCTGGTTAACTACTACCGCAGCTGGGCCGATGCAGGCACCGAAGGCGCACCAATCTATAAAAAGATCGATGGCATCGGCGATGTTTCAGATATCCGGGATCAGATATTCGCCACGCTCGACGCGATGAGTTAAGTAGCAACGCTACAAACAATCACCAGGCAAAAAAAATCCCGCTGAATCAGCGGGATTTTTTTATTGCGGTAACGCTTGCGGGTCTATTACAAATCAACCTTCAGTGACTTTAGGGTTTCCATTGTCACACCGCCGCGAGCGAGACTGTTTGCACGCTGGTAGGCTTCGACTGCAGACAGTGTCGCACTGCCCAGCACGCCGTCGATATCACCGGGGTTAAAACCCTTGCTCGAAAGCGCCTGTTGCAGGCTGGCTATAACCTCTTTATTCACATTGGTTTCGCACAGAATCGGCTGCCAGCTCATACGTTCGTTGGACACCTTCACACGCTTGGTCACCGTTTGAAATTCTGCCGGCACACTGACACGGCTTTCACGCGCAGGCTCGACCATTTTTCGCACTCTAATAGTTGAATACTCTGCAGGGACAGCGGTTTTTACCACTGCCGGTGGCGTATCAAGCACTTGCTTGCGTATGGTTTTGAACACTGCCGGTACATCGACCTGACGGGTAGACGCAGGCTTTTTAACGATGGTTCGGGTAATGGTTTTATAAGTCGCAGGCTCAACCACCAGACACAGGATTTCACCGGTCAGGTTGTCGATTTTCTCAATAGGGCCGCGGCCTTTCTTCCAGGTGGTTTGCTCCGGGCGATCAAGCACCCGCTCTGATACCGTCTCATACTCGGCCGGTACAGAAACCAGACGCGTGGACGCAGGCTCGACCATGATTCTTTCTTCAACCCAGCGAAAAGTCGCAGGCTTCACTGACAGTACTTCGTTGGCCTCTTTGACCAGTACCCGCTCTTCTACCCACTCATACTTGGCTGGAATGATAGTAATTTTGTCACTGGCTTCGCGCTTCAGCACTTTTTCGCTGACAACGTCATACTTGGCAGGAACCAGTACTTTTGCATAGCACTCGCCGGGCTTTGCATCCGGGGGGTAAAGACTTAGTGTTTCTTTGCCGGCATCCTGCGATTCTGCTACTCCGGTTGCAAACAACCCGAAAGCAATTGCGACTCCCACCTTCTGAAATTTATTAGTTGTCATTTCAACAATCTCGTTATAATTGTGGTCTGTTAAGACTAGACAGTCTCAAACCAACATTGCGAGACTGTTATCTTGCATTATGTCGCAAAAATTACTGGCTTGTCACCTTTCTGTTTCAATTCTTTTTCACTTTGCATCTTTTTACGAACGATTGGCACCTGATTCCCGGGCTCTGGCGAAAGCTTCCGGGTCCACCAAGTCGCCATTTTCATCGATCGGCGGATAATTGATGCCGTGTTCTTCGCAGAACTTTGCCTCGACCGGGCGGTACCAGCGGAATAAAGTGCGCTGATAAACATCGCTATCGAGCCGGCGCTGCTCATACATGCCGGCGGCCTGGCGCTGGCGCTGCGCCTCAACCAACACAATGGCTGCCGCCACCGACACGTTATAGGACTCGACCATGCCGAGCATTGGAATGGAAACATGATGGTCCGCCATTGCCGCCGCCTTCTCGCTGACACCAAAAAGCTCGGCACCAAATAACACTGCAGTCGGTTTGCAGTAATCAACTTCGCGGAACTCGCTCGAACGGGGGCTTTTGTGTACCGCCACTACATTGTATCCACGCTCCTGAAGACTCGCTACCGGTTCAGACACCTCATCGTAAAGATGTAAATCGAGCCACTTGTCGCTCCCCATGGCAATACCACTGCGAGCGCGAAATGCGTCATCACTGAGCATGGCCACATGAAACTCATGCACGCCCACCGCATCACAGGTACGCATAATGGCAGACACGTTATGCGGTTTGTGCACGTTGTCGGTCACAACGGTGAGATCAGGCTGACGCCTGTCGAGGCACGCTCTGATTTTATTAAAGCGTTTTACAGTCACTGGCAGATCACAATATTTTTAACCGGCCACAGCTTCAATGCACTGGCGCAACGCACGGTGAGTTAGCTCTGGTTTTTCACTCATCATCATGTGCCCGCAGTCGGACAGACGTATAACCACGGGCTTACTAAAATTTTTAATCAGTGACTCTGCGGCACGGACCGGTGTCATCATATCGAGCTCACCGAGTATTAACCCGACCGGACAGCTAACCTCTGCGGCCGCCTGTTCGCCCTGATCATAGGTGTGGCAGGCATACATATCTTTATACATCACGTTATCACCGGCCTGTTCCATTAAACGTTCGGCAAGCGTTTGCGCATGAACACCGGCCACCGGATTGCCACCCAGCTGGGAGCCGAAGCTGTGACCAAACAGTGAAACAATATCAATGGCCATCTGTTCGTTGGCTTTGGAACTATCCAGCAACGGCTTGCCGACTTTCATTGGATAACCGGTACCCAACATCACCAGGTTAATTGAATTTTCGGTACGACGGGCGCATTCAAGTGCCACCAGCGAGCCCATACTGTGCCCTACCCAGTGCACACCGCTACCCTGCGACAGCTTGCCCATTAACTGACATACAATTTCTGCCGACGCCTCGATGGTCTCCGGTGGTTCACCCGACGATTGCCCGTGACCGGGCAAGTCGATGGAGGCAATGTTGTAACCGCGCTTGGCCCAGTAACGTGCGAACAGCGTCCACACGGTATGATCCATTGAAGCACCGTGAATAAAGCAGATAAACGGTTGCCCGGTAGCATGCTGCTCACCGCCGGTATAAACGTATACGTTTAGATCCTGCTCAAGCTCGACAATCATTTTGCAGCTCCTTTTTGCGACGCTTTAAGTGCCGCGCCAAGGTCGCTAATAAGATCACGCTTGTCTTCAAGACCAATAGACAAACGCACCAGCCCTTCTGAAATACCAGCCTCACGCAGTGCCGCGCTGTCCATCCGGCCATGGGTGGTACTGGCCGGATGAATCACCAGAGACTTGGCATCACCAACATTGGCAAGGTGCGAAAACAGCTGTAATCGCTCAATAAAACGACGACCCGCATCGCGCCCGCCTTTCAGTTCAAAGCTAAACACTGCAGTCGATCCGTTGGGCAGTAATTCAGCGGCCAGCGCACGGTCAGGGTGATCGGGTAACTCAGGATAGGCAACGCTTTCGACAGCTTCGTTGTCACTGAGAAATTCCACCACTGCGCGGGTATTTTCAATGTGTCGCTGCATACGCATTGATAAGGTCTCGCACCCCTGCAGCAAATAGAATGCATTGGCCGGACTCATACTGGCACCGAAGTCACGCAACCCCTCGCGACGTGCGCGGGAAACAAAAGCGGCAGGCCCGAACTCTTCAACGAAGTTCATGCCGTGAAAACCTTCATAGGGTTCGGTTAACTGCGGGAATTTACCCGACTTCCGCCAATCGAAACGACCGGAGTCGACCACGCAGCCACCAATAGCAACGCCATGCCCGCCGATAAACTTGGTTAGTGAGTGCACCACAATATCAGCCCCGTGATCAAACGGTCTGATCAGGCACGGCGGGGTTAAAGTGGAATCGAGCACCAGCGGCACACCGTGCGCGTGAGCGATATCGGCGATTACCGGCACATTCAACACCTCACAGCTTGGATTGGCCACTACCTCACCAAAACAAAGCTTTGTGTTGTCACGTAACGCAGCCTGCCATTCATCCGGGTTTTGCGGGTCGACGAAAGTGGTTTCAATGCCGAATCGCGGAAACGTGTAGGCAAGCAGGTTGTGCGTGCCGCCGTACAGTGCTCTTGAAGCAACTACGTGTGAACCGGTGCCAGCCAAGGTACTGATAGCCAGATGGATGGCTGCCATACCGCTTGCGGTGGCGACGGCGCCGACACCTTTTTCGAGTGCAGCTACCCGCTCTTCCAGTACCGCCACAGTCGGGTTGGATATTCGCGAGTAGACATGCCCGGCGCGCCCGACATTAAACAGCGACGCGGCATGCTCGCTGTCATCAAATACAAAAGAAGTACTCTGATACAACGGTGTGGCACGGGCACCGGTTGCCGGATCCGGACGCTGGCCGGCGTGCAGCATAAGCGTATCAAATTCAATATGTCGAGGCATGAGGCTACTCCCTGAACTACCAACGATTCTATCAGATCAACAGCGAAAAGCCGCCAGATCATCCAAAACAAGCGGGTAAATCTGTACCACCAACGGGCGCCTTTAAGCCACTGACCGAC
>CAYZVB010000255.1:0-8202 GCA_964481315.1 uncultured Granulosicoccaceae bacterium | reverse complement strand
CAATTTTACCGGTATGTCTTTGCAATGCCTGTGCACCACCGGACAACGCAGATTAATAAAGCACGCGGCCGGTGGATCGGTCAGGCTCAGCATAAACTGCTCTGGCATGTTCTTTTAGCCGCTGCGAATACTCCAGTGTGCGCAGCTCTTCACTTAATGAAATACGAACATTAGAGTCTGTGCCTACACCAAAACGGCCACCTGCCTGATGGAAGCGAACACCATCAAATATGCCATCACCAAGATTCGATTCTGTAATCGGACAAAGGCCCGCCACCGCACCGGACTGCGCCAACCGTTGTGTTTCATCTGGCAACATTTGTGTTGCATGAATCAGGCACCAGGTGTCACCAACAGCATGATTATCCAACAGCCACGCAACCGGACGTGCACCGTATTCATTCAGTAACTCATCGACCTCTGCCTGTTGCTCGGCAATATGTATGTGTACAGGTGCACCGTTCGCCAATGCAGGCAGCCCACCCAGAGTAGATTTGCTTACTGCTCTCAGGGAATGCGGTGCAACACCAATGTTGGCGTTAACTGCATCTGCGGCAATACATGACTCCGCACGATGATATAAATTTGCATACTGATCAGCGTTATTGCCAAAGCGCAGCTGACCGCTGGCCAGTTTGCGACCATCGCATCCACCCTGTTCATAGGCTACCGGCAAAAGCGTAAGACCAATACCACTGAGCGCCGCCGCTGCAAT
Organism: uncultured Granulosicoccaceae bacterium; assembly: GCA_964481315.1. Lineage (GTDB taxonomy): Bacteria > Pseudomonadota > Gammaproteobacteria > Granulosicoccales > Granulosicoccaceae. Next base: position 7,487 of record CAYZVB010000255.1, on the reverse strand, counting down.
CACTCTGACAGACATCTCGGCGCTGTCATCATAGTGTTTTCCACCGGGTTTATGGTGAAGATAATGAAACTCACCCACTGACGTGTAACCCGACTCAAGCATTTCAATCTGACCGAAAGCAGCAATCGATTCCACATCCTGCGGGGTCAGACGATCTAGAAACTGATACATGAGCTTACGCCATGTCCAGAATGAGTCACTGCTGTCAGCGCCGCGTGTTTCCGTCATACCGGCCATGGCGCGCTGAAAAGCATGACTGTGCAGATTAGGCATCGCCGGCAGTAACACGTCGACACGCTCTCCCGCAGCCGGCTGCCGTGCCTGCACCGCGGTAATAGACCCGCTGCCGTCAATATCGATAAGAACATCCTGCTGCCAGCCGTCAGGCGTTAGAGCGTGCTTCGCCCAAAGCATTTTTGTTTGCTGCATCAGTTGGTGGTTGACTCAAATTATGTATGCACATAATATTTTGTTTATGTATGCACATAATGTCAAATCGCGATGACTGCAAAACTACTGACAAACGCAAAAATAGCCACCTGCCAGACAGTCAACAACGCTAATCGCACAGAACCCTACGGCCTGATTGAAACCGGCGCGGTGGTGACAGACAACGGCACCGTCAGTTGGTGTGGCTCTGCCGGTGATATCCCTTCGTCAATGCGGTCACTGCCGTCAACCGACTTAAACGGGAAACTACTTACTCCCGCTTTAATCGACTGCCATACCCACATCATTCACGGCGGTCACCGTGCAGCTGAATTCGAATTGCGGCTCAATGGCGCAAGCTACGCCGAAGTGGCAGCAGCCGGCGGTGGCATTGTTTCAACCGTTGCCGCTACCCGCTCGGCCACCGTAGATGAGCTGGTCAAACTGGCCCTGCCACGAGTCGATGCATTACTTGCAGAAGGTGTATCGGTGCTTGAAATAAAGTCAGGTTACGGGCTTGATCAGGACACTGAACTTAATATGCTCAGAGCCGCCAGACAAATTCCCGAACATAGAAACGTTGCGGTTAACACCAGCTTTCTCGGCGCGCACGCAGTACCTGCAGAATATAACGACCGTGCAGACGAGTACATTGACAACATTTGTATACCGACGCTGGAACTGGCTCACAGCGAATCACTGGTCGATGCAGTTGACGGCTTTTGCGAATCAATAGCTTTTAACACGGCCCAAATCGAACGGGTATTCCAAATAGCGCAATCACTCGGCTTGCCGGTTAAGCTGCACGCCGAACAACTGAGCCTGCTCAACGGTGCTGCACTTGCTGCAAAATATCAGGCGCTTTCGGCAGACCATCTCGAATACCTCGATGAAGCCGGGGTTAAGGCTATGGCCGCTTCAGGTACAGTAGCAGTATTGCTGCCCGGTGCGTTTTATACCCTAAGAGAAACGCAGCACCCACCGCTTGAAGCATTTCGAAACCATCGCGTACCAGTGGCGATTGCCACCGATGCGAACCCGGGATCTTCGCCCGTCACATCACTGTTACTGATGATGAATATGGCCTGCACACTTTTCCGTATGACACCGGAAGAAACCCTGCTGGGGGTTACCGCCAATGCTGCAAAAGCACTGGGCCTTACTGATCGCGGGCAAATTGCAACCGGCATGCGTGCCGACTTTTGTCTGTGGGATGTACAACACCCGGCAGAACTGAGTTATAGAATCGGATTTAATCCGCTGATTGAGCGAATTGTTCTATGAACACTACTGGGATCACTACCGGGAACGCCATTGAAATCACACCCGGTGAAACCACGCTCGGCACCCTAACCGACATTATCAACAACACGCAGTCTGACATTCAACTTAACCGCTCCTGCAAGCCACAGGTTGAGCGTGCAGCGGCTGTAGTAAACCGTGTTGTTAACGAAGACAACGCCGTGTATGGAGTTAATACCGGTTTCGGCAAACTCTCAAGCGTACGCATTGCCGCTGAAGACTCGGCAACCCTGCAACGCAACCTGATTCTTTCGCACTGCGCCGGTGTCGGAGACCCGGCTGACAGCAACATCGTGCGACTGATGATGGTGCTAAAAATGTTATCTCTCGGGCGCGGTGCCTCAGGTGTGCGATGGCAATTGATAGAAACCATAGAAGCAATTATCAACGCCGGTGTGCTGCCGGTTGTACCATCACAAGGTTCGGTCGGTGCCTCAGGCGACTTAGCGCCACTGGCACACTTTGCAGCGCTTATTATGGGTGAGGGGCAAGCCTGTTATCGCGGAGAGCAGCTAACTGCCAAAGCAGCCCTTAAAGCAGCAGGCATTGCACCGCTTGCACTCATCGCCAAGGAAGGACTGGCGCTTATTAATGGCACGCAGTTTTCCACCGCAGCAGCGTTAATTGCACTTAACAACAGCTGGCAACTGGCATGCAATGCCATTATTACCAGCGCGCTTTCAACCGACGCGATCATGGGCTCGACTGCACCACTGCGTGCCGAAATACACGAACTTCGCGGTCACCATGGTCAAATTGCAGTAGCCGCCACTATGCGCGAGCTAATGACGGGTTCGGTAATTCGAGAAAGCCATCGCGATGGCGATACCCGCGTGCAGGACCCTTACTGTATCCGCTGTCAGCCGCAGGTTACCGGTGCCTGTATCGACTTACTGCGACAGGCTGCCACCACACTCACCACAGAGGCCAATGCAGTCACCGATAACCCGCTGGTACTGGCCGGTAATAATGGTGAAGGCAATGTTTTTTCGGGTGGTAACTTTCATGCAGAGCCGGTGGCTTTTGCCGCTGATCAGATTGCTATTGCGGTTGCCGAAACCGGCGCTATTGCTCAACGCAGAGTTGCATTAATGGTCGACCCGGCACTGTCTTTTGACCTGCCGCCGTTTCTAACACCAGACCCCGGACTATGTTCGGGCTTTATGGTTGCCGAGATTACTACAGCCGCGCTAATGAGTGAAAACAAACACCTGGCCAATCCGTGTTCAACCGATTCCACCCCCACCAGCGCCAATCAGGAAGATCACGTGTCAATGGCCGCTCACGGTGCAGTAAGACTCGAAAGAATGAATCGCAACCTCACCCACATACTGGCCATCGAGTTGTTATGTGCGTCACGCGGCATTGAGTTCAGAGCACCACTTGCCACCAGCCCGGTCCTGCAAAGCGCTATAGATACACTGCGCAGCAAAGTAACCACACTTACGCAGGACCGCTATATCGCCACAGACATAGAACACACAGCAACACTGATTAACGACGGCGCCATACTCAATGCATGCAGCGCTGTAAGTATGCCGTCACTACACTAAGCTCAACTGGCAATGCCGCTCACCAACATCACAGGTTATCACCATGAACGATAATCAACGCTCCAGAAAGAACACCCGCGACGTCTACCCTGCCACCGGCTCCGACATCAGCGCTGGCAGCTGGCTGACTGAAGCACCGATGCGCATGCTAATGAATAACCTGCATCCAAACGTGGCAGAAAACCCACACGAACTTGTTGTGTACGGTGGCATTGGACGCGCGGCGCGAAGCTGGGAAGATTTCGACGCCATGGTGCAGGCACTAAAAACTCTTGGTGATGAACAAACCCTACTGGTTCAGTCCGGCAAACCCGTCGGTGTATTCCGAACGCATAAAGATGCACCACGGGTGTTAATAGCCAATTCCAATCTGGTACCGCACTGGGCCAACTGGCAGCACTTCAATGAACTCGATCGTCAGGGGTTAATGATGTACGGCCAGATGACGGCAGGGTCGTGGATATACATTGGCACTCAGGGGATTGTTCAGGGCACTTACGAAACATTCGTCGAAGCAGGCAGGCAACACTACGAAGGTAATTTATCTGGCAAGTGGATACTGACCGCCGGCCTCGGTGGTATGGGTGGAGCCCAACCGCTTGCCGCTGTGATGGCAGGCGCCTGCTGTCTGGCGGTTGAGTGCGACCCGGAGCGTATTGCCATGCGGTTACGTACGCGTTACCTCGACGAAAAAGCCGACACACTGGATGAAGCGCTGCAATTGATCAACACGGCAAACGGTGAAGCAAAATCCGTTGGCCTGACCGGCAACGCTGCTGACGTGTTTCCGGAACTGGTAAAGCGCGGCGTAAAACCCAGTATCGTTACCGACCAGACTTCTGCTCACGATCCAATTCATGGTTACCTGCCACTGGGCTGGACACTCGGTCAGTGGCATGACCAGCAGGAACGTGACCCGGCAGCGGTTGAAGCAGCGGCGCGTGAGTCAATGAAAGTGCATGTCAAAGCCATGGTCGATTTCTGGAACCAGGGCATCCCGACACTCGACTACGGCAACAACATTCGTCAGGTTGCCAAAGAACAGGGACTCGACAATGCCTTTGCCTTTCCGGGTTTTGTACCCGCTTACATCAGACCGTTGTTTTGCCGCGGTGTCGGGCCTTTCCGCTGGGTGGCATTATCCGGCAACCCGGAAGACATCTATAAAACCGATGCCAAAGTCAAAGAACTAATCCCGGATGACAAACATCTGCATCACTGGCTTGACATGGCCCGTGACCGCATCGAATTTCAGGGCTTGCCGGCTCGCATTTGCTGGGTCGGCCTCGGGCAACGCCATCGCCTGGGTCTGGCATTTAATGAAATGGTCAGAAACGGTGAACTGGAAGCACCGGTCGTCATCGGTCGCGACCACCTCGACTCCGGCTCTGTCGCCTCCCCCAACCGTGAAACAGAAGCGATGAAAGACGGATCAGATGCGGTTTCCGACTGGCCGCTGCTTAACGCACTGCTTAACTGTGCTTCGGGCGCTACCTGGGTATCGCTGCACCATGGTGGCGGTGTTGGCATGGGCTTTAGTCAACATGCGGGTATGGTGATTTGTGCCGACGGAACCGCAGAGGCCGATGCACGACTGGAACGCGTGTTATGGAATGATCCGGCTACCGGTGTCATGCGACACGCCGATGCAGGTTATGACATTGCCCTTGACTGCGCCCGAGAAAACCATTTAAACCTGCCAGGTATACTCGGCTAAAAAAGTCTACTGCTATGAGCTCAACCACTATTCCATCGACTGTCGACATTCTGCAGGCACTAATTGCCTTTGACACCACCAGCCGCAACCCCAACCGCGCCCTAATCGGCTACGTAGCAGCGCTGCTAAACGAACACGGTATCAATTCAACCATCATTGCCGACGAAGCATCCGACAAGGCCAATCTGTATTGCACGGTCGGCCCGGAGAATACCGCAGGCATTATGCTATCCGGACATACCGATGTTGTACCGGTTGACGGCCAAAGCTGGAGCGTACCGGCATTTGAGCTTACCGAAAAAAACAACAAGTACTACGGCCGCGGCACCACCGACATGAAAGGATTTGTCGCCAGTGCCATTCGTGCCGCCCTGATTGCCAACACCAAATCTCTGACTACACCACTGCACCTGGGTTTTTCGTATGATGAAGAAATCGGCTGTGTCGGTGTACGTTCGTTACTCGATACATTAAACAACGCACCGGTGAAGCCGGCTATGTGCATCGTCGGAGAACCGACCAGTTTAAAGGTGGCCACCAAACACAAGGGCAAGTCTTCCATTGTTGCACGATGCATTGGCAAAGAAGGCCACTCGGCACTGGCACCTAACGCGCTGAATGCCATTCATCTTGCCACCGATCTTGTCAATGTACTGCGCGAACAACAGGAAACTATTAAACAACGCTATAAAGGTTCAGAAGAACTATCAGAGGTGCCCTACACCACCGTTCACGTCGGACGCATCAATGCAGATCAGGCACTCAACATTGTGCCCAATCTGTGTACAGTGAACTTTGAAATTCGCCATACCGCACAAGACAACCCGGTCGAGATACTTAACGCCATTAAATCTGCCGCAGACGACATCGTCATAAAAGCAAGACAACAGGCAGACACTGCAGCTATTGAATTTGATGTATGGAACGCCTACCCGGGCCTTGATACCCCGGTGCAAGCACCGGTTGTTGAATTCGTCAAATCACTGGTAGGCGCTAACGATACTTCTTACGTTGCTTTTGGCACCGAAGGCGGTTTGTTTTCAGCGCACTGCGGTATTCCAACTGTCGTTTGTGGACCGGGCTCAATGCAACAGGGGCATAAGCCGGACGAATTCATTGAACAGTCACAGTTGCAGCAATGCGACGATATGCTAGACAAGCTTGTGGAATTTCTCGCTTTACGATCATTGCCCGATTGACTAGCGTTATCTCAATCCAGAATGCCAAGCGCAGCTTTTCGTTGATTAGCCCAGGTACGCAAAATTTGATCGATCGCCAGGCCTATAAACGCTACGCAAAAACCCAGTATCAACCCCTTACCCACACCCTCTCTATCTGACAGGGAACCAAGAATCAATTGTCCGAGATCGTCGGTGCCAATGAGGGCACCAATAACCACCATAGCAAGCGCAAACACAACTGTTTGATTAATACCGAGCGCTAAATGTGGAAACGACATCGGCAGCTCAATCGAAAAGAATCGCTGAATGCGATTAACACCCGACATGGTGGCGGCGTCGTGCAACGATTCAGGAACGCTACGTAACCCCACCACCGTATAACGAGCTGCAGGAATAGTGGCGTAAACGACGACCGCAATCAGTACTGATGTATCTGTCACACCAAACAACATCATTACCGGTATCAGATAGATAAACGATGGAAAGGTTTGCAAGGTGTCGCACCAGGTCAATAACATGCGTGACGTGGTTGAATGCTGAGCACACAGGGTTCCAACAACAATGCCAATAACGCCGGCAATCAACACGGCCATTGTCATCAGGTAGGCAGTAATCAATGCACGGTCCCACCACTCCGTTAACGCGATAAACAACAAGTACCCACCTACAATGAGTGCAGAACGGATACCACCGACGATAAAGCCGGTACCCATTGCCAGAGTAAAAGTCGCCACAACCGGCATGGCCAGATAGGCCTTTTTAACCGGTGCAAGCACCTCAACAATGAACCATTTATTAAACTCGTTTAACGGATGAAAAAACATGTCCCATATTTTGTCAACGCCCCATTGCCAAAACGGCTCTGTAGTAATGCCTTTGTTGTGCGGAATTATGTTCAGGTAGTTAAAACCCTCCTTAAACACAAACGAACCAATCCAGGCCAGCAGAATACCGACAGCAAAAACACCCAAAAACCAAATGGAGTGCTTATGCCGCTCTTTGAACGACTGATCAGCAAAATAATCAGTTGGCTTATTCGCCCAGGCCAGCGATAGCTTATCGAGCACGAGAGCGATGAGTACAATACAAACGCCAATTTCAAGTGCCAACCCGATACGTAATCCATTCAGTGCGATCAATAAATTGCTGCCAAGCCCCTTTGCACCAATCAACGATGCAATAACCACCATAGCCAGGCATTGCATGATGACCTGGTTCACACCAATGAGAATATCTCTGCGAGCCGTGGGGATCAGTACCCGGCGCATTAAGTGTCTGTTTTTTAAACAAATCATCCTGCCGTCG
>CAYZVB010000254.1:6893-8207 GCA_964481315.1 uncultured Granulosicoccaceae bacterium | reverse complement strand
CTATTGTATGGACCTGCAACGGCAACGCAAGCCAACCCGTGCGCAAAGCGCGAGATACAGCAACCGACTATCAGTTACGGGTAACGAAGCTAAGGCAATGTAACAACCGTGCGCTACGCTTGTCGCACCAGGGCACTATTGGGGCCGCAACTCATCGAAATTGATCATTACATGCTGTTGATAGGCCGGTCTTGAGCATAGGGTTTGATAGTAACGCTCAACTGCCGGCAGCGAACGACGCTCGATTTCCAGTTCAAAGTAGCGGAACAGTATGTGGCCAAACTGAATATCCGCCAGAGTGAAATCATCGCTCACCAGATACTCAAGACCGGCTAGTCTGCGTTCGGCTATTTCCAGCTTGTTCTCAAACACCGTCACGCCTTTGTCTAACTGCTCCTGATTAAGATCCTGTGCAGATGACCGTACCACCGGCCAGAATATCGGACCATTGAAGTTCATTTGTACCGACACCTTGCCCCACTCTGCCCAGCGATCAACATCAGCGCGTGCCTGCAGATCAGTTGGCCAGAACGGATCGCTGCCATATTTGGCAGCCAGATACCTGACAATGGCACCTGACTCCCACAACGGCTCACCGTCGCCATCGATCACCGTTGGCACAGTACCGTTCGGATTCATTTGCAAATACTCTGGCGTATTGTTTACCCCGTACATCAGCCCGGCATCGGTACGTTCGAACGGTACGCCAAGCTCTGCAATACACCACATCACGCACTGCACGTTAGACGAACTTGCCCTGCCCCAGACTTTGATCATTGGTTTTTTATCCTGTTTGATTTACAGATATTTAATGAACGGTTTTTAAAACAATCAGGTGTCACTCATTAGTTTTTTATCGAACGGATAACGGGTGAGGTTTTCGACACCGCTGTCGGTAATTAACACCTGATCCTCAAGCTTAATACCATCCTGCCCGCCAACCGCTCCAACATAGGCTTCAACACACAGCATCATACCGGGTTCAAGCACGCCATCGTAACCGCGCTCTTCAAAATCCACCGCATACTTGATAGACGGCCATTCATCGCAAAGCCCAACACCATGGTATTTTGAACCGTACCGCTGTGGCATGAATGCTTCCGGCAGCTGATGTCCAAGCTCTGTGAGTTCCTGAAAACTCAAACCCGGTTTTAGCACTGCAGTGTTTTCCACAATATGGTCATAAGCCACCCGGTGCAGTCGGCGCTGTTCAACCGAAGGTTCACCATCACCGATAAACCAGGTACGCGAAATATCGGCACACATGCCGTAACAGCCAATCAGATCGGTATCGAATGCCAGCAGTTCGTTGTT
>CAYZVB010000254.1:0-6883 GCA_964481315.1 uncultured Granulosicoccaceae bacterium | reverse complement strand
ATGACGCGTGGGCCGCACTCCTGAAACCACGGGTTAGTACGCGGACCGCTTGATAATATTCGCGTTTCAATCCACTCACCACCACGACGAATGTTTTCCTTATGTAGCTCGGCCCATACATCGTTTTCGGTCATACCGGGAACCGTACGCTCGTGCATTAGCGCAATTGACTGCTCGCAGGCATGCATCGCACAACGCATTGCTCTGATCTCTTCAGTGCCTTTAATCGCACGCGTACGCTCGGTCACCTCTTCACCATCGCATACTTCAATGCCGTGTGCCTGCAATGCATGCAGACCACTGATCTGAATTTTATCTACCGCGAGTCGACAATTTCCACCGGCATGCTCGCGCAGTAAGTCATCGATTGTCTGTGCAAATAATTCTGCCTTCTCCTCGGTGCGACTACCGGTTGCAAAGTAGAAAAACGAACCGCCGCCGCGCACTTCACTGATCAATGGATTGTAGTGCGACATGTATTCAAGCGCGCCGTATTCCCAAAGCACCATATGACCATTAGCCAGCAACAAACAGGCTCGACACGGGTTGTGTGCACACCACAACTGCATGTTGGTGGTGTCGGTGGCATAGCGAACATTCAGCGGGTCGTACACGAGAAGCCCTGCCAGATCACGCTCCACAATCGCGTCTGTCAGGCGCCGCCAGCGGTGCTCACGCATGGCCGGCACATCGGGGCATTGCAAGCCGGCAGCATTCCATTCATCAAACGCCAGCGGCGTTGGACCAATCTCTACACGATCATTGTCATCCGGTGTGTTATCCGGCCGTACACCGGGAACTATTTTCGGTGAAAAGCGTAGTGTCATGCGCGCCTCCTGTGTTGCTCACTACATACAAAGACAACCACAATTGCAAGCCCCGAACGCGACGCCACCGCACTCCGTTTATCACCCCGAAGTACGGTATATTGGAGCAAACGGTCATTCGGAATCCCTCATGCCATCGAACCATCTCGACATCAATTTTGTACGCAGTTGTTTTCCAGCGTTCGCCGAACCGCTGGCAGCTAAAACCGCTTTTTTTGAAAACGCCGGTGGCAGCTACGTCGCAGGAGCGGTACTCGACAAACTGATGCACTTCTATCGCGTCAATAAGGTACAGCCCTACGGCGCGTGTGAGATTCTAAAAACTGCCGGAGACCAGATGGACGCCGGCAGGCAAACCATGGCAGATCTGCTTGGCGTTCCAACTACGAATGTAACGCTCGGCGCGTCTACGACACAGAATATCAACACACTGGCATTTGCCTGTGCACCGCTGGTGGGTAGTGGCAGCGAAGTTATCGTGACCGACCAGGACCACGAAGCCAACATCGGTGCGTGGCAGAGACTGTGCGAACGACAAGGCGCAAAACTCACCACCTGGCAAATTAACCCGGACACCTGTGAGCTTGAACTCAGCGATTTCGAATCATTGCTTACCGACAAAACGGCAGTGGTATGCCTCACCCACAGTTCAAATATTGTCGGCACAATTAACCCGATCGCAGAGGTGGTAAAAAAAGCGCGCGCGGTCGGCAGTCGGGTAGTCGTCGATGGCGTGTCATTCGCGCCGCACCAGTGGCCGGATATACCTGCTCTACAGCCGGACGCCTACGCATTCAGCACTTATAAAACCTATGCCACACATCTGGGCGTGATGTATGTTGCAGACGATTTTCTCAATGCTATAGAGCCGCAGTGCCACTACTTCAATACAGACTACCCGCAAAAAAGACTCGACTCAGCAGGACCCGATCACGCTTCCATAGCAGCACTGGATGGTCTTGGCGACTATTTCAGTACCAGCTACAGGCACCATTTCGGAGACGATAACGGCTCTTTGTACAGCAGGGCACAGAAAGTTTCCGGCTTAATGCACGCCCACGAATCAACATTGTGTACGCAACTACTCGACGGCATTAAGGATCTACCCGTGCACATCTATGGCAGAAACTCTGTCGAAGGCCGTGAAGCCAATATTGCTTTAACTTCTGATAAAAACAGTTCTGCTGCCATGTCAAAAGCACTGGCCGAAAAAGACATTGCTGCAGGCCACGGTCACTTCTATGCACTGCGACTGTTAGAAAAAGCCGGTGTAAAAGACACAGAAGACGGCGTGCTCAGAATCAGCTTCAGTCACTACAACAACGCAGACGACGTTGACCGCGTTATTACCGTGCTGCGCTCAATGCACTAATCTGTCCGGAGTTACTATGAACGAATTACAAATCAGCCTGACCGGCAAGATCACCGATACCAACTTCGAAGAATGGAAAGAAGCGCTGCTCAAACAGATAAGAAGCAGCAAACGGGAACTAACCACCGATGACGATTTTGCACTGGCGGAAACCGATGTAAAAACCCTTAAAGCCGGAGAAAAATCTTTAAAAGCAGCCAAGCAGTCTGCTTTGGAACAAGCCGCCGAAATCAACAGGCTTTTCGATGCAATCGACGAAGTCAGTGAAGAGGCACGCCAGGCACGCCTGACACTTGAACGTCAGATTAAACAGCGTAAAGAAGAAATTCGCGACGAAATCGTCGATACCGGAATGCAGGAAATTGAATCGTATATTGATTCGCAATCAGATAATTTTGCCGCTGCAAACAATGAACGGTTCATGAGTCGTGCTGACCTGGAATCGTTTACCAAAGGAAAACGCAGCACCAGCAGTATGCAAAAAGCGATTGACGAGGCTGTTGCAGGTGTAAAACACCGTATAAAAGCCAGAGCTGACATCATTACTGCCAACGAATCCATACTCAGCGCTATTGATACAGAGCACACCTCTTTATTTCAGGATCAAAGCGCACTGCTCGGCATGGAAACCGATGCGCTTGAAAAAACCGTTAAAGAGCGTATTGACTACTACATTAAAGAACAGGAAAAACTTGCCAAAGAAAAACCGCCCGAACCGGAACCTGAGGAAGTAGCCAGCGACGCAGAACCGGAAGCAGAGGAAGCCACCCCGCCACCGGAATCTGCAGCGCCTGCCGGTGTACCCGTTGAAGGGCGCTTTATTATTTCGATAGAAGTCTTTGCCGACAAAGCTGATGCCGCTGAATTTCTCGATGAACTTGAAGGCCGCTTTGCGGATCGCGAAATGGTCGGTGAAATAAGACTGAGTGAAGAGTAACGGGCAATCAAAGACAACACACCATCATGAACATCACTCAGGGGATTCTGGAAAACACCGTTAAACAATTAGAACGCGTAAGCATCACCGAAAAAGCGCAACTGGTCGATAGCACCAGAGACAAACAGCCTCACCTGTTTGACATGATCTTAATGCAGAAAGACATGGGAGCAACACTCGAAACCATGGACGTGCTGATGGAAATACTACTGGTATCGCAGCACGCAGCCGAAAGCAACGATCACACAGTTCACTGCATAAGCGACGAACAGATGATCACTGCTTTAAATCGCTTTGTAAAAGAAATCGGCTTTGCAGCAGGTCTGACACCGCAACTGTTACAGGAATCGATACAGCAATACCGCAATAACCATAGGGAACCGGTGTTGTTCAGATGGGCTCTGCAGCAAATGACCGAAGCCGGCCTCACCGATTTCGCATCGGAGCAACAGTCGGCGCTGCTTGCCGGCTGCACGATTGTCAATTGTATTGGTGAATCAATAGCCGCACGTAACGACTAACTCCGGAGTGCAATAATTTTCTATGCGCCATCTTCACTAATTCCGATATCATAAACTCGAACCGAAAGGCCCTAGACACAGGCAAGATCTCATCAGCATGGACACTCAGGCAGGCAGCAAAGTCCTGAAATACATTGAAATGCTTGCACAGATTTCACAGGAAGACGGCAAACTCACCAGGCTGTCGTTGACCGAGCAGCACAAGCAGGCAAACGCGCTGGCCGGCATCCTAATGGAGAGTGCCGGTATGCAGGTGCGTACCGATGCCATTGGCAATATTATCGGTCGTCTGGAAGGTGCTTCTGATCAGCGTGCACTGCTGTTAGGTTCTCATCTCGACTCTGTAAGAGATGCCGGCAAGTTCGACGGCCCACTTGGTGTGGTTGCACCGATTGTGTGTCTGGAACTGCTTAAAAAGCAGGGAATCACGCTGCCCTACGCGGTTGAGATTATCGGTTTCTGCGATGAAGAAGGGGTGCGGTTTCCATCGACGCTGCTCGGGTCGCGGGCGCTCGCGGGTACACTGAAACCCGAAGTGTTTGATGAATGCGATGCCGATGGCATCAGTATGGGTGATGCGCTTAAGGCCTTTGGACAGGAGCCGGCCGACCTTGCCAGCGCACAGCGCAGCCCCGAAGATTTCCTTGGCTTTGTCGAAGTACATATTGAACAGGGGCCGGTACTTGAAGGGGAAGATCTGCCGGTCGGGCTGGTGACTGCCATTTCCGGCGCTGCACGTTATACCGTCACGGTTGACGGTACCGCCGGCCACGCAGGCACAGTACCCATGGGACTTAGAAAAGATGCGCTGGTTGCTGCATCTGAATGCATAGTGGCGATTGAACAAATTGCCATGTCGCTGCCCGATGTCGTTGCCACCGTTGGCATGATTCAATGCCAGCCCGGCGCCGGCAATGTAATTCCGGGGCGTGTGGAGTTTTCCCTCGATCTGCGCTCAAGCGACGACAGCGTGCGCCACAATGCAGAGCAACAGATATTCAGTGCCATGGACAGCATTGCCGGTAAGCGCATGCTCACCATCGATGCTCAGAAAACCTATCAGGCGGGCGGCGTGACCTGCGACAGCTGGCTGAGCGGACAACTTGGCAATGCGATTAAAAATTCAGGTCACCTGCTGCGTGCGCTGCCGAGTGGCGCCGGTCACGATGCGATGGCACTGGCAGATCTCACCCGCGTTGCAATGTTGTTTGTGCGGTGTGAAGGCGGCATAAGCCATAACCCGAAAGAAAACATCAGCGTTGAAGATGCCGAGGCGACGGTACAGGTTTTGATGCAATTGCTCACCGACTTTGACCCCGATGCCTGAACCCAAAGCGCAGGCAAAACGCAGGCAGCGCGCTGGACATTCGAATGAATAAAGATCGTGTACTGATTGCCATTGGCGGCAACGCCATTCACCCGACCCGCCGGCCCGGCACTGTGGAACAGCAGATTGAGTTTGCGGTTAAAACCGGCAATGCATTGCTGCCAATTCTCACCAGGGATAACCAGCTGGTGATTACCCATGGCAATGGTCCGGTGGTGGGTAAAATACTCATGCGGCAGATCCTCTCGCGCGATGCTGTGCCACCGATGAGTATGGACGTTTGCGTTGCACACAGTCAGGGCGGCATTGCGTATTTACTCATGCAGAACCTTGAAAACGCGCTGCGCAATGTAGGCAACCCGAGACATGTGGTGTGCCTGCTGACACAGGTTGAAGTCGACCCGAACGATCCTGCATTTGCCAACCCGACCAAACCGGTCGGATCTTTCTACAGCGAACGCGATGCGATTGATATTGGTAAAAAACTCGGCTGGACCATGAAAGAAGACGCCGGTCGCGGCTGGCGCTATGTGGTGCCGTCACCGCGCCCGAAGCATATTGTCGACATATCACTGATCGAAACCATTGCCAACAGTGGTGCTGTGGTGATTGCCGGCGGCGGCGGCGGTATTCCGGTGGTGCGCAATGCAGACGGCACACGCCGCGGTGTGGAGGCGGTGATCGACAAAGACCTGAGCTCCGCCCACATGGCCAATGTGCTCGGCATCGATACACTGATGATTTTAACCGCTGTTGATAAGGTCTATATCAACTTCGGCAAAGATAATCAGCAGGCACTGGGTAATATCAGCCTCGATGAAGTGGTTATGCTGTTCGACAACGGCCAATTCGCCGACGGCAGCATGGGGCCGAAGGTCGAGGCATGCATTAATTTTCTTCGCGGCGGTGGCAAACGTGCGGTTATTGCCCACCTTGACGATGCCGCGGCGGCACTCGACGGCAGCGCCGGCACTCAAATCACTGCAGGTTGACGACCAGCCGCACGCACCAGCTCAATTACGCCGGCTGCGCACACGGATCAGGCAAACATAAGCGCTTATCCGCTGAACCCGAGGTTCATTCATATCGTAGTTCATATTATGATGTATTAACTAATCTGCCGCCTACGGCACGGTGCGCTATGCAACAACTCTTCGACGATCTAAACCCGCCTGTCAGGCGACTGATGGGCCCCGGCCCGGTAGAGGTAGACCCGCGTGTATTAAACGCGATGTCGATGCCGATGCTCGGTCAGTTCGACCCGCACTTTACCGAGAACATGAACGAAATCATGTCTCTGTATCGCGGGATATTCTGCACAAATAACGAGTGGACATTACTGATAGACGGTACCGCGCGCGCCGGTATCGAAGCGCTGATGGTTTCGGTACTGTCGCCCGGCGATAAAATCCTGGTACCGGTGTTCGGGCGCTTCGGACATCTGTTAAGCGAAATTGCCACCCGCTGCCGCGCCGAGGTGATCACCATTCATACCGAATGGGGTACGGTTTTCGACCCGCAGCAAATTGAAGAAGCTATTAAAAAGCACCGACCGAAAGTGCTTGCCTGTGTTCAGGGTGACACCTCTACCACCATGGCACAGCCGCTCGATCAGATCGGTAAAATCTGTCGCGCCAATGATGTGCTTATCTGTGTAGATGCCACTGCCTCTATTACCGGTATGCCGCTACTCACCGATGACTGGCAGATTGACGGCGTAACCGCAGGCTTGCAAAAGTGTTTGTCCGGCCCGCCGGGTATTGCACCCATCACCATCAACGATCGCATTGCCACGCTGGTGCGTTCACGCAAACATATTGAAGAAGGCATTCGCCCCGACGACTACGAAGCTGCCGACGGTGAAATGATCCAGTCCAATTATTTTGACCTATCGATGAT
>CAYZVB010000253.1:0-8228 GCA_964481315.1 uncultured Granulosicoccaceae bacterium | reverse complement strand
CGGAAAATGATAGAGGTGTGCCGGGCCGTGGTCATGTTCCATGGAAAGAGACATTTGCAGCGTTAAAAGCTGGCGGCTACGATAACTGGTTGACGGTGGAAGCGTTCGGAAGAGGGCTTCCTGAGTTAGCAGCGGCAACAAGAGTATGGCGAGATTTCGCAGAAAGCCCCGAGGCTGTTTACAAAGAGGGATACCAAACCATTCGTCATGGTTGGGATTCAATCTAAAGTCCAGGTCCCAGAAGTTAATCTATACTGCGCCAAAGGTAGCTAATGTCGATTTCCTGTATTCGATACCCAGCTGCTGTAAATAATTTTCAAAATCACTGCAGCCACTGGCCCTGAGTGCAAAATGCTAAAGTTTCAGTGGTATTTCTGATCCTGCTCCGGGGTTCCTTCAATGCCCACCAGGTGCAATACCGCTTTGTCGCCTGCATACATCCACGTCCCGTCGAATGAAAAGTCGGCTGAGTTTCAGCGTAAATGCACGCATTGTAGCGTGGTTGCAATAGCGGTGGCCGTGAGTGCCCGAAGCATAGTGGCCGCGTTAGCTCCGATAACTGGCAGCCGTGGGTGATGCAGTGCTACAGCGATGGTTGCTTCAGACAACTACTGACTGATAGTTGTGAAGCACATTAACTGCAATTAACTAAGTTCAGTGTTCTGAGCTAATTAATTCGTGGCTAAAAAAAATGCTCGACTTGCGGCGGAAAGTTCCATTAAGATGTAAGTAGGGAGGGGGGTCATTCGCTCTACACCCCTCGGCTTAGACTAACTAATTGCTGATAATTGGAGGAGATATGATCGCACGCAAACTTGCATCAGTGACTGCGGTTTCACTGGCATCAATGTGTTACGCGAGTACATCGCAGGCAGAAGACCTAACGCTCTGCTGGGCGGCCTGGGATCCGGCCAATGCGCTTGTCGAACTCAGTAAAGACTTCGAATCGAAAAGCGGCCACACCATGAATTTCGAATTTGTTCCGTGGCCAAACTTCGCAGACCGTATGCTCAATGAGCTGAATTCAGGCGGTAAGCTTTGTGATCTGCTCATCGGCGACAGTCAGTGGATCGGTGGTGGTGCAGAAAACGGTCACTACGTGAAGCTTAATGACTTCTTTGATTCAGAAGGCATCAGCATGGATGACTTTGCTCCCGCCACTGTATATGCCTATTCAACATGGCCCAAGGGCACACCAAACTACTATGCGCTGCCGGCAATGGGTGATGCCAACGGCTGGTTCTACCGTAAAGACTGGTTTAACCGCGACGATATTAAAGCCGCCTACAAAGAGGCCACCGGACAGGAGCTCGGTGAGCCGAAAACACAAAAAGAAATGCTGCAGATAGCACAGTTCTTTCAGGGCCGCGAAATCGACGGTAAAACTGTTTACGGCGCAGCGATATTCACAGAGCGTGGTTCAGAAGGGATTACCATGGGAGCGACCAGCGCACTGTACCCGTGGGGTTTCAAGTACGAAAACACGCCGGGTGAGTACGACATGGAAGGTGCGGTTAACTCTGCAGAAGCAGTTGAGGCACTGGAGTTCTACAAAGAATTCTATAAAACTGCAACACCGCCGGGTTATACCAACTCATACATGGGTGAGAGCCTCGATGCGTTCAAGTCCGGCCAGGTTGCCATGGCGATGAACTGGTTTGCTTTCTTTCCGGGCTTGTACGCCGACCCGGATATCGGTGGTGACAAAATCGATTTTTTCGTTAATCCACCGCAAAACCAGGCAGGTTCTACGCTCGGTGGTCAGGGAATATCCGTAGTTTCCTACTCTGACAAAAAAGATGCCGCGCTCGAGTACATCAAATGGTTTGCAGACCCTGCGATTCAGGCGCAGTGGTGGAGCATGGGCGGGTATTCAGCACATAACTCAGTGCTGAATGGCGACGGCTTTACCGAAAGTGCACCGTTTGCCGGTGACTTTCTTCTGGCAATGGAAAATGTTCAGGACTTCTGGCAGGAGCCTGCCTATGCTGAACTGCTGCTTGCGATGCAAAAGCGAATTCACGACTTCGTTGTTGCAGATAAAGGCACAGCGAAAGAAGCGCTTGATCTGCTGATTGAAGACTGGACCGAAGTCTTCGAAGATGAGGGTAAGCTTTAATACTGGTTACTCCAGTAAATTGCTTCCGGGTGGCAACATTCGTTGCCACCCTCTTTGCTACTCGTTACCGGACACCTTATGACCATTGAACGTCTCGCCAGTGCAACGCCTGCGCGTGCCGCTCGAAAAATAAAAGGGCTTTCAGATCGTGCCATTGCATGGATTTTTGTCGGGCCGACAATATTTCTACTGCTGGCGATCAATATCTTTCCGCTGATCTGGACCATCAATCTCAGCTTTACCAACTTCAAAGCCAACCGAATCAACCGCGAAGTTAAGTACGTTGGTCTGCGCAACTATGAGCGCATTCTCGGTGACAGCGACATCTGGTTGTCTATGCAGGCAACCGCGCACTTTTTGTTCTGGACGCTGTTTTTTCAGGTGTTACTGGGCTTTGCGCTGGCATGGCTAATCAATCGAAAGTTCCGTGGTAACGATCTGTGGACCACTATTATTGTATTGCCAATGATGCTGTCGCCGGCTGTGGTGGGTAACTTCTGGACATTTCTTTACCAGCCGCAGATTGGACTTTTTAACTATATTATTGCGTTTTTTACCGGTGCCGATCCGTCGAGCTTTGAAATGCTCGGCTCCGTCGATCTTGCGCCGTGGGCCATTGTGATTGTTGATACGTGGATGTGGACGCCGTTTGTGATGCTGATCTGTCTTGCCGGGTTGCGGTCAATTCCCGACTACATTTATGAGGCAGCCGAAATAGACAGAGCCTCCAAGCTCAGGCAGTTCTTTACCATTACCATACCCATGGTACTGCCGTTTCTAATGCTTGCCGTGTTGTTTCGCGGTATTGAGAACTTCAAAATGTTTGATCTGGTAGTGCAGTTAACCGGCGGTGGGCCAGGTTCCGTTACCGAGATGGCATCCATCAACCTTAAACGGGAAGCGTTTGAAAAGTGGCGTACCGGCTATTCAAGTGCATTTGCCATTATTTTGTTTGTGACCGTGTTCGGGCTGGCATCAATCTATGTGAAAGCGCTGAATAAAGTGAAGGAGCGCTAACATGAGCTACTCCATCACCGAACCTACCTCCGGACAAAAGTGGTTTGCCGGCACGCTGGTGATTCTTTATGCCGTCATTACCATGATCCCGTTGCTGTGGATCATGATGACAAGCTTCAAGACTCCGCCGGACAGCATTAGTTATCCGCCCAAGGTGTTCTACACACCATCGCTGGAGGGCTACGTTAACCTGTTTACCACCCGTACCCGGGTGAGCCCCGAAACGCTGGCCAATCTGCCTCCGCCGGAAAACTTCGCAGAGGAGATCGTGCGCGGCAAGGATATGGTTATTGCCGGACCTTCAAAGTTTGGCGGGCGCTTTTTGAACTCGGTGATTATCGGTTTCGGGTCTACTTTTTTAAGTATTTTTCTCGGTACGCTGGCGGCCTATGCGTTCTCACGTTTTAGAATTCCACTGGCCGATGATCTGCTGTTTTTTATTCTTTCAACCAGAATGATGCCGCCGATAGCGGTGGCCATTCCCATCTTTCTGATGTACCGCAAGCTCGGACTCAGTGATACGCACCTTGGCATGATACTGCTTTACACCGCGGTTAACATATCGCTTGCAGTGTGGCTGTTAAAAGGATTTATCGATGAAATTCCACGGGAGTATGAAGAAGCCGCGTTAATCGATGGCTACACCCGGTTTCAGGCTTTTTATAAAGTTGTATTGCCACAGGCTGCCACCGGCATAGCGTCTACCGCAATTTTCTGTTTGATCTTTGCATGGAATGAATATGCTTTTGCGGTGCTGCTGACCTCCGGCACGGCGCAGACAGCGCCACCGTTTATCCCGACCATTATTGGCGTCGGCGGACTCGACTGGCCGGCTATTGCAGCCGGTGCAACGCTGTTTCTGCTGCCGGTAATGATCTTTACCGTCATGTTAAGAAAGCACTTGCTGCGCGGTATTACCTTCGGAGCGGTCCGTAAATGATGCGTTTTTTAAAAGGGCTGTTTACCTTCCGTCGCGGCCCGTGGGAAATGATTGCCACCATCCTGATTGCAGCCGGCGTGTTTATGTTAATGCAGCCGTTTGTGATGTGGGCTTATACCTATTCGTTTATTGTCACACTGTGCGGCACTGTGATGTTTATTATTGTCAGTCACTTTCCGGAACAGGATTAATGGCCGAAATTGTCGTTAAAAACCTGCGCAAGGACTTCGGTGACTTTACCGCCGTTAGAGAGTCGTCTTTTACCATTGCCGACGGTGAGTTCTTTATGTTGCTGGGGCCCTCGGGTTGCGGCAAAACCACCACGCTCAGAATGATAGCCGGTCTGGAATTGCCAACCTCCGGTGAAATCTATCTCGATGGTGAAGAGATAAGCCAGTTACCGCCATCCAAGCGCGATATTGCCTTCGTCTTTCAGATGTTTGCGCTGTACCCCCATATGAATGTACGCCGCAATATCAGTTATCCGCTGGTCAGCCAGGGCATGAAGCGAAAAGACATTCGCGCCAAAGTAGCGGAGGTAGCGAAAATTCTCGGCATTGAAGATATGCTCGATAAATCCGTCGGCGGCTTGTCCGGTGGCGATCGTCAGCGTGTTGCACTTGGTCGCGCGATTGTACGCGAGCAAAAAGCTTTTATGATGGACGAACCGCTCGGTGCACTGGATGCAGAATTTCGTGAACGTATGGCCGATGAATTACGCGCGTTGCACGACCGCATGGGCGCTACCACAGTTTACGTGACTCACGACCAGCTCGAAGCCATGCAAATGGGGGACAAAATTGTTGTAATGAATAACGCTGTGGTAGAGCAGTTCGGCACTCCGCAGGACATCTACGATAAGCCTGCAAGTTTGTTTGTTGCTGACTTTATCGGTTCACCTTCAATGAATTTTCTTGATTTTGAAGGTGTAGTCACTGCAGGTACTGAAACGGTCAGCTTAAACGGCGCCAGCGTGCCTGTGCCGCAGCAACTCGCAGACGCTCAGGGTAGCCTGGTGTTTGGTGTGCGACCGGAGCATGTTGTACTTTCGGACAGTGGCGATTTAAAGGCACAGGTACTGGCTACCGAATACCTTGGCACCACGCAAATTGTGGTACTGCAGTCAGAGTTTGGTGAACTCAAGGCCCGCGTCAACTCCACGCTGCCGGTTGCTGTTGGTGATTCGGTTGGTGTGTCTTTTGATACCGCCGCCATCTCGCTGTTCGACCGCTCAAACGGGCGCGCGATTCACTCTGTACTTAATGATGGTGCTGTCAGCACCGGCATGGAGGGCTGAGCGATGGCTGAAGTTGTTCTGCAAAATGTCAGTAAGTCGTTCGGTCGCGAAGCTGCTGTCATCGATATGAACATGACGATTGAAAACGGCAGCTTTGTGGTATTGCTCGGCCCGACAGGGGCAGGCAAAACAACTACCCTGCGGTTGATCTCCGGGCTCGAAACGCTCGATGCCGGTAGTGTCAGTATTGGTGGCCGCGTGGTAGACAATGAAACACCGGCGCAACGGGACGTGGCGATGGTATTTCAGCAGTACTCGTTATACCCGCACCTGAGTGTTCGCAATAATCTGGCTTTCCCGCTGAAGTCTCCGATACTTAAAACACCTAAGGCTGAGATAGAACGGAAAGTCATGGAGGTTGCCGAAATACTGCAAATTACCGGCAAACTCGACAACAAAGCGACTGAACTATCCGGTGGTGAAATGCAACGCGTATCTATTGGCAGGGCGCTGGTACGTGATCCGGCAATATTTTTAATGGACGAACCTTTAAGCTCACTTGATGCGAGGTTGCGGGCAGATTTGCGTATCGAACTAAAGCGCATTCAGGCAGACCTTGGATCAACGTTGCTTTACGTTACTCACGACCAGGTCGAAGCGATGACCATGGCCACCCATGTAGGGGTGCTTGAAGACGGTAAGCTGGTGCAGTTCGGATCACCTCGCGAAATATACGAAAACCCCAACAGCATTTATGTTGCAGGGCGTCTCGGGTTGCCGCGTATCAACATACTACCGGCAGACCTTTTCTCCGCTACCAGTGGCCGTGCCAGTAAAATCGGCTTGCGCCCCGAGCACATTGCGTTTGGCGAAGGAATTGAAGCCAGTGTGAAAAGAGTTGAGCACCTCGGTGATCAAACGCGCCTGCACCTGCAGGTTAATGACTTCGACATCACAGCGTTAAGTCCGGCCGGCAATCCTTACCCGGCAGGCAGCACCGTAAAAATACAACCGGTTAACCCGCTTTGTTTTGATGAAAGCGGTGATCGTATCGCAGAAATCGCTTAATGACTCAGTTTATCAATGATAAGCAAAACCTCGTCACCGAGGCTATTGACGGGCTGCTGGCAACCGCAGGTGGTGCACTGCACCGTCTCGACGGCTACCCCCACATTAAAGTGGTGTGTCGCAGTGACTGGGATAAAAGCAAGGTCGCGTTAATTTCCGGTGGCGGTTCCGGTCACGAACCTGCACATGCAGGCTTTGTCGGGCAGGGGCTGTTAACTGCTGCAGTGTGCGGTGAAGTGTTTGCATCACCTTCGGTTGATGCGGTACTGGCCGGAATTCTTGCAGTTACCGGTGAAGCAGGGTGTTTGTTAGTTGTGAAAAACTACACTGGTGACCGACTGAACTTCGGCCTTGCTGCAGAGCGTGCCAAGGCGATGGGCCACAGCGTTGAAATGGTCGTGGTCGATGATGACATCGCGTTACCTGATCTGCCACAGGCGCGTGGCGTTGCCGGCACTTTGTTTGTACATAAAATTGCCGGCGCACTGGCAGAGCAGGGCGCATCGCTTGCGCAGGTTACTGAAGCCGCACAACAGGTCATTAACGGAACGGCCTCTATTGGTACCTCTCTCGATACCTGCACAGTGCCCGGTTCACCCAAAGAAGACCGGATATCTGCAGGCAATGTCGAACTTGGTCTTGGCATTCATGGCGAGCCCGGCGTAGAGCAGGTGGCCTGCGACAGTGCCAGGCAGGCGATGGCGCTGGTAGTCGACAAGCTTAAGCCGGTAATGGCAGGCAGGAAAGTAGTCGCGTTGTTGAATAACCTCGGTGGTACCACGCCGCTTGAAATGTCAGTACTGGCACATGAGCTGGTGAATAGCTGCGATAACGTTACCCATGTTATTGGTCCGGCACTGTTAATGACCTCGCTTGATATGCACGGGTTTTCTGTTTCTGTGATTGAAGTCAGTGAACAACAGCTCGCCGCATTGGCAGCACCTGTCAATTGTGTTGCGTGGCCGCACATGCAACAGGTTAACAACAGCTTTGTACAACCACTGCCGGACGGACTGGCACCACAGGTACCTGTGGCCTCTGAAGATGCTAACAATCGCGCCACTATCGAAAGTGTGTGTGATCTGTTGGTGGCTGCACAGGCCGATCTTAACGAACTTGACGCAAAATCCGGTGATGGTGATACCGGTAGCACACTTGCCACTGCAGCAGGTGCATTAAAAGCAAATCTCAACCGTATGCCACTGGCCAGTCCTGATCAGCTGATGCGAGCGCTGGGTAATGAGCTCAGTCAGACCATGGGTGGTTCGTCGGGTGTGATCATGGCCATTTTCTTTAACGCCAGTGGTGACGCCTGTGCCGCCGGTGCTTCGGTTGAAGCATCGCTGCTGAAAGGGCTTGAACGTGTTAGCCAGGTTGGCGGTGCAGTGGTGGGCGATCGCACCATGATCGATGCCCTGCAACCTGCGCTTGAGGCGCTACCGGGGGGTATTGGCAAAGCGGCGGCCGCTGCACGGCAGGGTGCAGATAACACAGCATCGATTGTACGTGCCAAAGCGGGGCGTGCGGCATACGTGCCTGAAGAAAATCTACAGGGCAACAATGACCCGGGGGCCGAAGCGGTGGCACGGGTGTTTGAAAGTCTGGCAAATCAGAGTTAGAGGATATATCTATGAAAACAATACAAGGGCCGGCGCTGTTTCTCGCACAGTTCGCAGGAGACGACGCACCGTTCAACTCATGGGACAGCATTACCAAATGGGCTGCAGACTGTGGATACAAAGGCGTGCAAATCCCCAGTTGGGATGCGCGTCTTTTTGATCTTGGTAAAGCCGCCGAATCAAAAGACTACTGCGATGAAATAAAGGGCGTGGCCAGTAGCAACGGTG
>CAYZVB010000252.1:0-8270 GCA_964481315.1 uncultured Granulosicoccaceae bacterium | reverse complement strand
GGATAGAGGCCGCGCTTGACAAAATACTCTTCGTTTGTGGCAATTTTTTCAAGTGCACCGCGCTCTTTGGCGTTAAACACATCACGATCAGCGGCTCTTTCAATCAGAGGCAACAGCCGTTGCGTTGCATAAAACTCAATCCAGCTGTCACAACACTGGTTTGGCACCGCCAGACTGCCGGTGGTCGCGTTATCGCTCCTGCCGAATTGCGATTGACGGGTAGCGTGCAACGCAGCGAGTTGTCTGCCAAGGGCGGCTTCTGTGGTGTTGTTACCGTGCCCGACATCTACCCACGACAGCAACAGAAACGGCGGATCATCGCTAACACCTAATACCTCGGGTATATTCACCGCGCCACTTTCACGGAGCCATGTCAGGCCTGCAGCTTCGGTGGTGAAGAATCCGGCAGGCGGATTGCGATGACTTTTGGCAAACAACACAGAACCATCACCGGCAGTGACTTTATAAGAGGAGGCAAAGTCCCCGCCTCCAAGTTGCGACATCTGCTGAAACGTCACACCGAGCTCAGCCTCTGCCGCAGATTGCCACGTTGAATTCACTGTTAGCCTCGCTCTGTGCTACTTTTAATTGATCGTCGGATGGACGATTGTCTTTTTACCTCAACAACGGACATTCCAACGGCACCCGCCGCGCATTATACCGTGCTAACACTCCCTCGCTTTAGAATCATCCGAAAGACGCAGACGCTGATGTTTTGGCTTTGCGCAATCACTGCCACAGCAGGCCTCACCGGCTGTCAGCAACCCGAGCTTAGCGATCGGGAAAAGAAACGCCTGTTAAGCCTTGGCATACAAACACTGCCGGTGGCCAAAGACCCTTCCAACCGTTACAGCACCGACCCACGCGCGCAGCAGTTTGGCAAACAACTTTTCTTTGCCGAAGCATTAAGCGCATCCGGTACGGTTTCCTGTGCGACCTGCCATGTGCCGGAAAAAGGCTTCACCGACGGTCTTGAACGCGCCGAAGCCAAACACAATCAGGCTGACGGACAACCTCTACTCAGAAACACACCCACTGTCGTTGGAAGCGCGTGGAGCACGTGGCAGTACTGGGACGGTCGGCGCGACTCACTCTGGTCACAGGCACTAACACCGCTTGAAGCACCGTTAGAGATGTCCATCAACCGGTTGGCACTGGTTCGTCTGTTACTCAAAGAAGAGCGCTTCCGCACCCCTTATGAAATGATATTCGGTCCGCTGAATATCAACGCAACAGAACTGACAACAGATGCCACACCAATGGGTAGCCAGACTGAAAAGCGCGCGTGGTATAAATTGCCCAAACCGCTGCAAACCAGAGTCAACACAGTATTTGCCAACCTTGGCAAAGCGCTGGCCGCCTACCAATCAACGCTCAAGCCGCCTGCCACCCGCTTCGATCAGTTTTTGCAGGCCATTGACAACGGCGAAAGCTACACCAAAATTTTAAGCAAACAGGAGTACGCCGGCGCCAGATTGTTTGTTAATGACAAAAAAACCCAGTGCCTCGAATGCCACAACGGCCCACTGTTAACCAACAATGACTTTCATAACATTGGCAGTGCGACATTCACCGGCGACAACATCGACTTTGGAAGAGTGCTTGGCGTGCAGGCGGCAATGATTGACGAGTTTAACTGTCATGGCCGCTACAGCGACGCCAGTCAGGATGAGTGCCTGCATTTAAATTTTATGAACCGCACTGATCTAATGCACACACAAGGCGGATTTAAAACACCAACGTTGCGCAACGTCGCCAACACAGCACCCTACTTTCATGACGGGCGCTTCCCGACGCTTGAATCGGTAATAAGGCACTATTTGTCGGTCCCGGCAACCGAAATGCAAACAGAAATTCGGGACTTTCCGCTTACCAACAAAGAAATCGATGCACTGGTTGCCTTTATGAACGCACTGACAACGCCGGATACAGCACAGCCTTAGCGCGACCGGCAATCTTATATATACAGTGCGCGGTGACCTGTTACGCCACCGGCTTTACAATAAGACGAATCCCTTCGACTGCTACCACTTCAGCAAATTGCCCAGCTTCAAGTGCCACTACCGAGTCTGCCGGCAGCTCAGCCTGCCAGTCACTACCGGACCAGCTTACCACGCCGCCGCTGCCCGGTGCGATACGTTGAAGCACAGATACTCTCTGACCGACTGCGTTATTGTCTGATATCGCCGTTGGCGCGTTCTGCCAGCGTCTGATTGGTGTATACAACAGCGCGGTAATCGCAGCCGAACTGACAGCAAAGACTGCAGTCGTTGAGATAAACCCGGCACCACCCGAAATCCATGCAAAGGTTGCAGCGCACAACGCACCAAGACCGACAAAAAACAACCAGAAGGTAGTGAACTGAAACACCAGTAGTTCAATTGATAACAACACGACACCGGCGATTAGAAACAGCCAGAACGGCGTGATGGTATCCATTAAACACCACCAGTCGATGTAGCAGTGCTACCGGCAGATTTATCGACAGTGCCTTTGAGCTGATCGTATGCAGTGAACGCTTTGGCTACCATGCCCGAAATATCACCGCCGTCAGAAGGAATAAGTGCAATGGTCCCTTCACGGGCGAGCTTGTCGAAGGCATCTACGTATTGTTCGGCCAGCTGCTGTGCCACCGCTGCAGTACCGCCTTCGGCATTAATGGCTTCAGAAATCTTGCGAATCGCCTCGGCGCGTGCAGTTGCTTCGATGGTCATCGATTCTGCTATACCCTGTGCACGAAGAATTTGCGCCTCCCGGTCGCCTTCCGCCTGGTTAATCTGTGCCTGCCGATAACCTTCAGAAGTGGTTACCGCTACGCGACGCTCGCGCTCGGCTCCCATTTGCTTTTCCATTTCTTCAAGAATGGTGGCAGGTGGTGAGATGTCTTTAACTTCATAACGAAGCACTTTGGTGCCCCAGGTTTCAGACGCTTCATCAATTGCATTAGTAACGCGGGCATTAATGTTTTCACGTGACTCGAAGGTGTCGTCGAGGGTCAGCTTACCAATCTCGGCACGCATACTGGTTTGTGCCAGCTGAGTAATGGCGAACTGAAGACTGTCGACGCCGTACGATGCAGATCGCGGGTCCATGATTTTCATATACAACACACCGTCAATGCTAAGCGGCACGTTGTCGCGGGTAATAGCCTGCTGGGAAGCAACATCGACTGCAAATTCTTTCAGTGAATGCTTGTAAGCGACTCTTTCAAGAATGGGGATGGTGATGTGAAAACCTGCCAGCAGCGTACGGTTGTATTTGCCCAGCCGCTCAACCACGTAGGCTTCATTCTGGGGCACAATGCGAACAATCGATCGCAAAAACAACAGGAGCAATACGGCCCCGGCAACCAGCATGGCAAAACTCATTGATTCGAACATTGATGTTCCCTCCATTATTATTCTCTTCTACTCAGTTAACTGTCTGTTCAATCAGTAAAATGTAGAGGCTGAACGTCGATTTTCAAGTTGCTGCAGCGGTTCAGGCAGCCCGCTACAGGCTACCGGGCAGGCAGCAACGCAAACATTTTTCCACGCTGCTTCATTTCTCCGGCCAGCTGTTCAGCGTTGGCACCGGCACCGAAAAACACATCTGCCCGCACCGGCCCGCGGATCGCACCTCCGGTATCCTGCGCCAGCATGAGCCGGTGATAGATGCTGCCATCCGGCAAAGTGGTTTCCACCCATACAGGCGTACCCAGCGGAATCACTTTTTTATCAACTGCCAGACTGCGCATGGCGGTTAAGGGAACATTTAGCGAGCCTCTTGCGTTTTCTTCGGCGTTCTCACGCAAATGAAAAAACACGTAACTCGGATTGGTATTCAGCACTGCATCGGCACGCTCAGGGTTGGCTCTAAGCCATGCCTTGATAGTAAAAAGGCTAACGTTATCGAGCGCCAGTTCACCCTGCTCTACCAGCGTTTTGCCAATGGCAAAGTACGGGTGGCCGTTTTGATTGGCATAGTTAACGCCGACAATTGATCCGTCGTCGAGCCGCACTCTGCCGGAGCCTTGTATCTGCAGGAAGAAAGAACCGTACGGGTCGTCAACCCATAGAATCTCACGGCCCGCCAGCGGTGTTTCTTCACCATCGATAACATCACGGGAATGGTAAGGTAGCACCTTGTTGCCTACGACTCTGCCGCGCAACCGCATGCCCTTGAGTTTCGGGTACACCGAATCGAGTTCGATGGTGAGCATATCTTCCGGTGGCGAGTACAACGGATAGGCGTAACGGTCGGAACGGGTAAAACTGCCGGACAATAATGGCTCGTAGTAACCCGTGATCAGACCGTCTTTTTTGCCGTTTTTACCGTGAATACGATGCGGTTGAAAATGACTTTCAAAAAAACTTCTGACTTGCTGTTCGGTCGGGTTCTTAAGTTTTGTCGCAGCATCACATACTGATTGCCATTCTATATTACTCTGCAAACGCGGGCACTGCTGTAACAACGCAGGTAGTGCTTCGGTCAGGTTATCCTGTTGCCACTGGTCGAGTTTGTTCCACTTTACCGGCTTACCAATGCCAGGCTCGCGGCTAATGAAAAAGCCACAGCCGCTTATACACAGTACCGCAAGCAATACGACAAGTTGACGAATCCGGATTGAGAGAGATGGCATCATAAATTAGCGGAGAATTCGATAAAAATTGTTAGGAGTCTATGTAATTAATACGTGCCGTAGCGAAGACAAAAGTGATCGATCAAAAAGCACCATCGACAAGTGTTTGCAGTAGCAGAGGCTCCGGCTGTCAGCGTTCTAGTGTATCGGGTTTACACACAGTGCCGGTTGTTGCAACGCAATTGTAATTTCGATACCTGTGCGAAGAGCAATCCGCTAGCTGGCTACCGCCGACTGCAATACCAGCCACAACTTCTCTATATGCTGCCGTTCGGTGGTAATCGAACCAATTGAAATTCGCACCATCCACAGCGACGTTCCATCGTGCCTAGTAATTTTCGCAGGTGTCAGCATTGCCTCACCGCTTTGATTGATTGCTTCGCACCACCGCTGTGTATGTTCATCAAGCTCTTCTGCAGTACAGGTAGCGGACGGTTCATGGACGACACACACTGTTTGCAAAGCAACCGGCGCTACCAGCCGCCAGCCATCGGCGTGACTCACCTGCTGTGCCAGCCACTGTGCGTTGTCTATATCGCGTCGCAGACGCGCCTGCAGACCGCTCACACCTTCACAGCGCAGCAGCCACCACAGCTTCATGGCACGGAATCGTCGTCCCAGCGGAATGCCCCAGTCACGGTAATTAGGTGCGTCACCGTCGGCACTGGTTTGCAGATAGCTTGGGTTGGTGCTCATCACACGCACCAAATGCTGCGGGTCTTTAACGTAGTACACCGAACAATCAAACACGGTGCCCAGCCACTTATGCGGGTTAAAAACAATTGAGTCAGCACGCTCAACACCGTCCCACAGACCACGCATTTCCGGCAGAATCATTGCGCTGCCGGCCATAGCACCATCGACATGCACCCAGCAGTCGTAGGTTTCAGCCAAATCGGCCAGTGCTGCAATGTTGTCCATTGCCGTAGTTGCGGTGGTGCCGGTGCAGCCGACTATTGCACAGGGCTTGCGACCGGCCGCAACATCGGCAGCGATCAGTTTGCCGAGCGCTTCAGTATCGATCGAAAAATCGTCGTTCACGGCGCAGGAGCGAACAGATTCCTGCCCAAACCCTGCCAGCAGCGCTGCTTTGACAATTGAACTGTGTCCCTGGCTTGATGAATAGACAACCAGATCATCAGCCTCGCGCATCCCGGCGCTCATCTGTGCAAAGTCTGACGATTTTTCACGGGCACACAACAGCGCCACCAGTGTTGAGGTTGAAGCGGTATCCTGAATCACTCCGTGCCAGTCCGGCGACAGCCCAAGCGCCTGTCGCATCCAGTCACAAGTGAGTTGCTCGACCTCGGTCAGCGGCGGACTGGACTGCCAGTTCAGGCCAAGCTGCCCAAGCCCCGAGCTAAGCAGATCACCCAGTACCGACGACAGCTCGGCGTTGGCTGGAAAGTAGGCATGAAATGACGGGTGCTGCCAGTGGGTCATATGCGGCATAAGCAAATCTTGCACATCTTCAATGATTTTAGACGCAGATTCCGCTTTTTCAGGTGGTTTTTCCGGAAGTTTTGCTGACACGTCCCCAACCGCTGCACGACTGCGAACAGGATATTGTTCCACTTCTTCACGGTAACCGGCAATCAGTTCAATGATTTCGTGGCCGGCTTTTCTGAATTCGTCTGGTGTCATTGGAGTCAGTTGGTCTCAATGCTGCTTAAGACTCCATTATGTCAGCCGAATGCTGACCTTACCCACCGATTTTGTCTGAGGACGTAAAATGATCACCGACGCGAAAGTCATCACAGCCCTGGCGATTCTGGCCGTGCTGCTGTTTATTGCATTCTGGTTTGTAGAGGGGATGCCGATTATCGGCATGTAGCCTGATCTGCGGGAAAGGATGGCAACGGATGCCATTCCTAAGATCGGTGTTGAGCTTTGTAGAGCTTGTCTGGCGCGCCGGACGGAGCGCCTGTACCCAATAGTTTACAATTGGGCGGCCATTGCGTGCCTGCGTAGTTACGGGTCTGAACGTCTCGATATAGCCGTCAGGCAAAGGAATGCGATCGCACAGCAAATAAGTAACGACATTCGTAAAACTCCTGAATCCAATACAAAAAATGTACTGGTGTTGTAAATTTCCCACACCTTAACTGATGCCAAAATATTTGTCACTAATCTGATTCACAGATTTTGTTGCATCGCCCTGGATTATTCACTGTTCAAAAATCGTACATTCAGACTGTGAAGTCCCCGACGCTGTATTTTCCCTGCCCTGCTCACACAATCCGCTTCTGATCGGAGGTGGACTGTAAAAAATGTGCAACACTTTACAAACCAATCGGTAATTTCCGTCCACACTCGTTCGATGGCTCAACCGGAGCCGCGCGGCAAATACTTTGCCCCGTACCAGGAGGGATATTGTCATGAGAAACGCAGAAGCATTACGGACAGAAAGACGCGCTGCCAGCAATAGTATGCAACTGGTTGCCATTGCCGGTGGTGCGATCATAATCGCCGCTGTCATTGCGGTAATTTCACTGGGCGGCCTGCCCGGAGCCTGACAGCCGTTATAGTGCCGGCCCGGCAAACCGGTACCAGAAATCAGCCGTTAAGAAATATTCAGGGTGTGGCGAAGCATAATCGCCAAACCCTGAATAACTCACGACCGTGCCCACGGGCATTGCAGCGTCCGCTGCTGCCAACTACCATAAGCCTTTTGAGCAGCGCCACTTAAATGGTGCTCCATTCCGATGTCTCGAGAGGCCTCCTTCTTTGCCAGCTAAAACACTTTACGACAAGATCTGGGACGCTCATGTTGTAAGCACCGAGCCCGACGGTACCTGTCTAATCTACATTGACCGACACCTTGTACACGAGGTAACCAGCGCTCAGGCTTTTGAGGGCTTGCGACTAAACGACAGACCGGTCCGCAGACCGGAACTCACCCTTGCTGTAGTCGATCACAATATCCCCACCACTGATCGCAGTCAGGGCATCGACGATCCGGAAAGCAAGCTGCAGATGGACACGCTTGCCACCAATACCAAAGAGTTTGGTGTTGAGTACTATAACGAGCTCGACGAACGTCAGGGCATTGTGCACATCATTGGTCCGGAACAGGGCTTTACACTGCCCGGCACCACTGTGGTATGCGGCGACTCTCACACCGCCACGCATGGCGCATTCGGCGCGCTGGCACACGGTATAGGCACGTCCGAAGTCGAACACGTGCTGGCTTCGCAGACGCTGCTGCAGAACAAATCGAAAAACATGCTGGTGAAAGTCAATGGCAAACTGCCTGCAGGTATCACCGCAAAAGATCTGACTCTTGCGATCATTGCGCACACCGGCACTGCAGGCGGCACCGGACACGTGATTGAGTATAGCGGCGAAGCGATACGCGATCTGTCCATGGAAGGCCGCATGACCCTCTGCAACATGGCCATAGAAGGCGGCGCCAGAGCCGGATTGGTCGCCCCCGATGAAAAGACCTTTGCCTACCTGAAAGGTCGCCCGAAAGCACCGAAGGGTGCCGACTGGGATGCTGCTGTTGCCTACTGGAAAACACTGTACAGTGACGAAGGTGCCCACTTTGACAAAGTAGTAGAAATCGACGCTACTAAAATTGCACCGGTCGTCACCTGGGGAACATCACCGGAAGACGCCATTGCCATCACCGACAGCGTACCCGATC
>CAYZVB010000251.1:298-8323 GCA_964481315.1 uncultured Granulosicoccaceae bacterium | reverse complement strand
AACGAATATCGAAAGCGCTAGATCACGGCTGCGAATGCTACATGATGATCCACTGCCCCAATAACCTGCACTGCCCGCCGCTGGCGCTTGAGTTTCACGATAAACTGCGCAGCAGCCGCGATGATCTTGACGCATTACCGTCGTGGCCGTTTCCACAGCAGCACACGCTGATCTAAAGCTCTGCACGCAACAGACACTGACTGCTACAACCGCACGCGCTGCATTGTTATGATGGCAGTTTTCACAGGAACCGAATATGCCTGACATAGACCGTGCTGCAGAAGTCATACGATCTTGCTGGTCTGAAGGAATGACCGTCGATTATGTCAAAGGCAACCTCTGGCCTGACACAGTTGAAGAAGGCTATGCAGTACAGGCGCTGCTTGCGAAACTGCGCCGCGAACCGGTTGCCGGATGGAAAATAGCCGCCACCGCCATTGCCGGCAGAGACCATATAAATGTCGACAGACCGATGGCAGGCCGTCTGTTTCAGTCGATCTGTCACCGCAATGGCAGCGAAATTCCGTTCGGGCGCAACCGCATGGCAGTAGCGGAAGCAGAGTTCGTATTTACCCTTGGCACCGACCTGCCCGCGCGAGCAACGCCCTATACTGAAGCAGAAGTGATCGAGAGTATTGCCACGCTGCACCCGGGCCTTGAATTTCCCGACTCGCGATTTTCGGATTTCACACTGCCCGGTACCGCAGGCCTGCTGGCAGACAACGCCTGTGCCGCCAATTTTGTGCTCGGTGATGCCACCAGTGAGACATTTGATATACGCACGCTTAACGATCATGCAACGGCGCTTTACATCAATGATGAAGAGGTCACCAGCGGACACGGCAGTGATGTTCTCGATGGGCCGCTTAGCGCGATGCTCTGGATTGTTAACACACTAAACGAACTCGGACTCGGGCTTGAAGCGGGACAGTTTGTCACCACCGGCGTAACAGGTAAGCCAATGCCGGTTAAACCGGGTGATCATGTGTGTGCCGATCTTGGTGTCTACGGTACCGCAACGGCCACACTGGTTTAGCAATTAACAGCGCTGCTTACACACACGGGCATTTCAATGGCCCAATTCAATGCCCCATTTCAATGAGCGCATCGGCAGCGAGCGCTTGTCCGTCAGTGGTAAGCATGACCGGGTTAACGTCAAGCGACTGCAGCGTCGCCTGATTGGCAATGGCATAGTCGGCAACAGACCGGCAACTTGCCGCAAGTTCTGCCACGGCTGAGTGTTGCTGCAGCCCGAGCTTTTTAAGCACTGCATAAATGTTACTGTCGGTACACGGCAGTAGCACTGTTTCAAACACAGCCGTTTGTTCTGCCTGCGAACCGCCCAAACCTATCATCAACGCAAGCCCGAGTACACTGTGTCGTTTAATGCCGATTATCACCTCAGCACTGACGTTAGCGACCATTTTTTCAATGAGTACGCGATTTAGCGAATACCCGTGTCGACTGACACTGTTTGCCATGGTAGCAAGTTCGGTCTGCAATTCTGCTCTGTTTTGAATGCCTAGGGCAACACCACCGACCTTGGCCTTGTGAGCGATTTCGTTGCTTAGCAATTTAAGCACCAGCGGATAGCCAAGTTCTTCCGCTGCCTGCACAGCATCAGTGACTGCGACTGCAGCAAACCTGGGCGTTTTTAAACCGAATGCATTCAACGCCAGCTTTGAAGCTGCCTCGTCGAGTAGCGTAATACCAGTAAGATCAGCAGCGCTTAACAGTGGTTCGGGGCGATCAATGGACTGCGATAATTGATGCAGTTGAATACCATGGTCAATTGCTTCCATGGTTTCCGAATAACCCTGCAGGCAAGCTACCCCGTTCTGCTGCATGTGATGACAGAAATCGTGTGGCAAACCACCCGGCAGGATACCCGCAACACTTACCGGAATACCCAGTGTTTCACGCACCTGTATCAGTGCTTCAAGTGACTTGCACCAGATCTGGTCAAGCACGCCGGCGCCGGGTCGGGGTACGTCATTGAAGAACACAATTTGATCAGACACACCTTCTGCGAACCTGATAATGGCCTGCGCTATTGCATCTGTGTCTGCCATAGAGATAGAGCCGTCACTGGTGGCATAGGGAATATTCAAGTCCAGCGGGTTGGCAATGGCCACCGTTTCAGGCAACGTTTTCTGTAGCCACTGCAAGTTGTTTTCGTTTGGTGCCGGCAGCTCTACACCCAGCGCAGCACAACGCGTTGCCGCAAGCCCGTTAAGTCCGCCGGAGTACGAAATAATCGACAAACGATTACCCTTTGGCATGCCCGCAACAGTAAGCATTTTCAGTGTTTCCACAAGCGCCTTTGGAGAGCTGACTTCGGCGATACCATAGCGATTTTTAAAGGCATTCCATAGATCTCTTTCCACTACCATGGAAGCGGTATGACTTTGCGCTACGGCTGCTCCCACCGCCTGATCACCACCTTTTAATGCCACTACCGGCACACCCTTGCCAAGCGCGCGGTAACAGGCATCACCAAGTGCACCGCCGTCGTTCATACCTTCTAAATACAAACCAATCGCCTTTATACGACTGTCTTCAAGAATGGCTTGTATCAGGTCGGCGGTTGTGGTGACCGCCTGGTTTCCGATAGATACGGCATACCCCAGTGGGAAGGCGATCTCTATACCCGTCATACCAATAAGCAGAGCACCGGACTGTGAAATGATGGCAGCGGCCGGACCGTTCTGGCGTTCGCAGTGGTTGTCGTCACCCCAGACAAATGCACCTGAAAACTGATTCATCAACCCCATGCAGTTAGGCCCGAGCAACGGCATATTGCCGGCCGCTGCGATGAGTCGCTGTTGTCGCTCGCGTCCGGCACTGGTGTTGAGCTCTGCAAAGCCCGATACCATCACGACGGCACCGCCACACCCGGCCTTGGCTAACGCCTCAACTGCAGTGATCGAACGCTCGGCAGATAAACCGACGACCGCTGCATCAGGCACCACCGGCAAATCTGCTACCGACGGCACACAGGTAATACCTTCAATTTCAGACTTAACCGGGTTAACTACATATAACTGGCCTTCGTAGCCGGCGCGGCGGGCGGCACGAATCGGCCCTGAGATTTGTGATCCACCCAGGTAGGCGACAGACTGCGGACGCAGCAGACGGGAAAGATCGGTCATTACGCACCCAGCGGTCTTAATAGTGCACGACTGATGATATGACGCTGTATTTCCGAGGTCCCTTCCCAGATGCGTTCGATGCGTGCATCGCGCCAGATACGTTCAAGCGGCAGTTCATCCATGACTCCCATACCGCCGTGAATTTGAATAGCTTCATCGGCCACCATTGCCAGTACCTCTGTGGCTTTAAGTTTGGCCATGGCCATATCAGTACCGGTGCAGGTGCCCTGATCGTATTTCCAGCCACCTTCAAAGGTCATGAGCTCTGCAGCTTTCATCTCCATAGCCATATCTGCAAGCTTAAAAGAAACGCCCTGGAACTTACCTATTTTCTGACCGAACTGTTCGCGTTCGGCAGCAAAATTTAGCGCATGCTGAAACGCGCGTTCAGAACGCCCTAAACAGGTTGCTGCCACCTGTAGCCTGGTTGCACCGAGCCAGTCATTGGCCACTTCAAAACCTTTGTGTAATTCACCGAGCATGTTCCGCGCTGGCACACGACAATTGTCGAACTCCAGTATCGAATTGGTATAGCCTCGATGCGACACATTGTTGTAGCCATCACGTACGGTAAAACCCGGAGTGCCTTTATCAACAAAAAACGAGGTAATCAGCTTTTTTTTGCCGCGTGGCGTTTCTTCTTCACCGGTGGCAACATAGACAATCGTAAAGTCGGCGATGTCGGCATGCGAGATAAAGTGTTTGGTTCCGTTTAATATCCAGTCGTCACCGTCTTGTTTTGCAGTAGCTTTCATACCGCGCAAATCAGAACCGGCGCCGGGTTCTGTCATTGCCATACAGTCCCACTTTTCGCCACGCACACACGGGTCGAGGTACTTTTCACGTTGCTCTGCAGTACCGGCGCAGAGTATGTTTGACGGCCGTGCGACACCGGTCCAGTGCAGCGCATAGTTGGCTTTGCCGAGTTCTTTTTCATACAACAGCCAGGTCAGTGTATCGAGACCGGCACCGCCGAACTGCTCCGGTATGTTAGCGGCGTAAAGTCCCGCCTCAATCGCCTTCGACTGAATGTCTTTAATGACATCCATATCGAGATGCCCGCTCTGCTCCACCTGTGCTTCATGTGGATACAATTCGTTTTCGACGAACGCGCGGGTGGTATCGACGATTAGCTGTTGTTCTTCTGATAGTCCGAAATGCATGGTTTCACCGTTTAGGTATTGGCACCGGGCCACTCGTTGTCTGGAAGACTTTCCGGCTGCGGCAATTGTGTCTGTGCGTGGTGTAACTGATCGAGCTTTTCGATAATAGACGCACCGGGTTCGCAGCTACGACGAGTCTCCAGTGACACATGCACCAGCAACTGATTACAGGTAGACAGCAGTTCATCGTTGCCACGAAACATCTCATGGTAAAGACGAAGCTTTTTGCCCTGTGCCTGCAGTACCTGGGTACGGACGTAGATTTCGTCCGACGCATGGGTTTCGTTGCGATAGGTAATATGGTTGTCGACGGTGAAGTACGAAAACCCCTGCTTAATGTAATCACTGTCGGCGCCTACCATTGCCATGACTACATCACCTGCATCAGAAAACACCTGGCCGTAGCGGCTTTCGTTCATATGTCCGTTGTAGTCCGTCCAGTCAATTGGAATAACCCGATGGATAGTTTTGAGCGGCCGGGTAATGTCACCAGGCAAAGGCGGCCGACGGGCATTGTCGTCGGCATTAATGATTGCACCGGCACCCCAGTTTCGTGCCTTCAGTGCCCGCATCATCGCAACCAGATTGTCGTCACGAATACGCT
Organism: uncultured Granulosicoccaceae bacterium; assembly: GCA_964481315.1. Taxonomy (GTDB): domain Bacteria; phylum Pseudomonadota; class Gammaproteobacteria; order Granulosicoccales; family Granulosicoccaceae. The sequence continues at coordinate 3,404 of CAYZVB010000251.1, read as the reverse complement.
CAAGCTCTCGAATAGAGTACTGACCGGATTGTTCATCAGACTGACCGGCGATTTGCTCGACAAGTTCATCGGTTAACTCGGGCACATCCATCAGTTTGGTCCACGGCCACGACAAACACGGCCCGAACTGGGCAATAAAGTGCTTCATGCCAGCTTCGCCACCAGCGATCCGATAGGTTTCAAATAATCCCATTTGCGCCCATCGCAACCCGAAGCCGTAGCGAATGGAGTCGTCGATTTCTTCGGTAGTGGCAATACCGTCCTTAATCAGCCACAAGCCCTCACGCCACACGGCTTCAAGAAACCGGTCGGCAATATGTGCATCGATCTCTTTGCGAACAATTAACGGTGCCATACCAAGCTGCTGCAATTCGGCTTTGGCTCTTGCGGTAGTATCCAGAGCCCCCACCAGTTCAATTAACGGTAACAGGTACACCGGGTTAAAAGGATGCGCGACAAAAATCTGTTGCGGTGTTGCAGCGCCCTGCTGCAGCTCGGACGGTTTAAAGCCCGAGGTTGAAGAACCCAACAAGGCATCTGCCGGGCAGTGTGCCTGTATTTCGGCAATGACCTTGTGTTTCACTTCAAGTCGTTCGGGCACGCTTTCCTGTATCCAGTCTGCGTTTGCAACAGCAGTAGCTATGGATGTGGTAAACGAGAGATTGCCTTCCTGCATAACGCGGTGATCGGACAGCGCCGGAAGTGAACGGCGCGCGTTATCGAGCACCTCTGAAATTTTCCGCTCTGCTTCCGCGTCCGGGTCGCAAACAACGACGTCCCAGCCGTTTAACAAAAACCTCGCAGCCCAGCCACCACCGATTACACCGCCGCCAATGATGGCCGCCACACGACTCATGACTGCGGTGCTCTTTTAGTCAGGTTAAGTTTGCTGCGCACTTCTTCCGGCCCGATTACTTTAGCGCCCATTCTTTCGATAATGCCAACGGCGTTTTCGACGAGCTGCGCATTGGTGACAAGATTGCCTTTGCCAAGCATTAAATTGTCTTCAAGCCCGACACGCACATTGCCACCGGCCAGCACCGCGGCTGCAACAAACGGCATTTGGTTGCGACCCAGTGAAAAAGCAGACCAGTTCCACTCTGCAGGTACATTATTCACCATCGCCATAAACGTATTCATGTCATCGGGTGCGCCCCACGGTACGCCCATACACAGTTGTACCAATGCATCTGCAGCCAGTACGCCTTCGTCAACCAGTTGTTTGGCAAACCACAAATGGCCGGTGTCGAACGCTTCAATTTCAGGCTTAACGCCCATCTCGGTCATCATGCCACCCATGGCCCGCAACATACCGGGCGTGTTGGTCATGACGTAGTCGGATTCGGCAAAGTTCATGGTGCCGCAGTCGAGCGTACAGATTTCAGGCAGACATTCACGCACATGCGCCACGCGTTCTGTCGCGCCGACCATATCAGTGCCGGATTCATTCACAGGCAGCGGCGCTTCATTCGAACCAAACACCATGTCGCCGCCCATACCGGCAGTCAGGTTCAGCACCACGTCGACATCCGCAGCACGAATACGGTCAGTTACCTCACGATAGTATTCAAGTTTGCGCGATGGCACGCCAGACTCCGGGTCGCGCACGTGGCAGTGCACCACAGCCGCACCGGCTTTGGCGGCGTCGATCGCCGAGTTGGCAATCTGTTCCGGTGATCGCGGCACATGCGGCGAGCGGTCCTGTGTGGAGCCAGAGCCGGTCACAGCACAGGTGATAAAAACTTCGCGGTTCATTTGAAGTGGCATGTCATCTCTCCCGGTTTGCCGACATTTTGCTTGAGCAGCACTGCGACAATTGACATATTGCGAAGTAATATTGTCTTATTGCGAAATGAATACACAACCGACACGAATCAGCATTCTGGTGCTGGACGAATCCACCATGCTGACGGTGGCTTCGGTGATCGACCCGTTGCGCGCAGCGAATCGGCTGTCCGGTAAGAGGCTGTTTCAATGGCAGCTCTACGCCACCCACCAAAACAACATCAGCCTCAGCGGTGGCGTACAGTTAAATACCGACAACCACTTCAGCCATGCCGACGGTGGAGAGGTACTTATTGTGGTGGCCAGCTTTAATCAGCAGGCCAATGCAACAGCCGCCACCGTACAAAGTCTGAATCGTATTGCTGCGCGTTACCGGATTATTTGCGGGGTTGAAGCCGGCACCTGGCTACTCGCACGGGCAGGCCTCGCCAACGGACATCGAGTAACAACGCACTACGAGGATTTTGAATCCATTGCCAATCGGTATCCGGCCATTGTGTTGTGTGCAGACCGTTTTGTGATTGACAGAAAAATCTGGACTTGCGGCGGCGCGAGTCCGGCACTCGATATGATGCTGGAACTGATCAGACAGTTTCACGGCAAGTCGATTGCACTGCAGGTTGCCAGTGTCTTTATTTACGATGAAACGCACGCTGCCACTGATCCGCAACCGGTGCAATCAATTGGCAAGCTGGCGCACTCGGAACCACGTTTGGCACAGGCGATACAACTGATGGAGACGCGTATTGAAGAGCCACTACCGGTCAGTGCTGTCGCATCAGCGCTGAGTGTATCTGTGCGAACGATAGAAAAACTGTTTAAGCAGCATCTTAATCAGACACCGGCAAACTATTATCTGAAACTGCGGTTAACGGTCGCACGGAAGATGGTGCTCGATACCCCGCTTCGCCTTCAGGAAATATCAGTACGCACGGGGTTTAACAGTCAGTCAAACTTTTCAAGAGCATTTAAACGTCAGTACCGGCACAGCCCTGCGTCTTTGCGCAACACCTGAAAAGGGTTACTTCAGGTGCCGGTGTCCTGCAGCCCGTGACTGGCTTCGTCAGGCAGAACAATAAACTGCTGCATGGCTTTAAACAGCGTTTCCGGTTGCAGCGGCTTGGTGACATAGTCGTCCATACCGGCATCCAGGCAAGCCTCTCTGTCGCCTTTTAGTGCATTGGCCGTAAGCGCAATAATTGGCATACGATCATTTGCAGCCACTCCCTGCTCACTTTCAAACTGACGCAGCTTTTTTGTAGCTTCAAAGCCGTCAAGCACCGGCATCTGACAATCCATTAGTACCAGATCAACCCCGCCC
>CAYZVB010000251.1:0-288 GCA_964481315.1 uncultured Granulosicoccaceae bacterium | reverse complement strand
TGCCGGTCAGTGAATGACCAGCACGACTCCAATTACATTTTTAGAATTTGTTCTCTGAGTTCTCTATTTTCTTCTTCTAGAGAGTTGACCTTTTGCTCAAGGCTTTCAATCCTTTGATCTAAATCCTGAACAATTCGATCGACACCTTCTGCTCCATCGTTGGCAACCTCGACATCGAAGCCGGCCTGCATCAGTATTTCTGTTGCAACAATCTGATTGATAGGGTTGTCTTCCACAATCAGGATAACCGGAGCAGCAGTGTTATCACTGGCAGGGTTTGCCAGTGTT
>CAYZVB010000250.1:0-8327 GCA_964481315.1 uncultured Granulosicoccaceae bacterium | reverse complement strand
CAAACGCTGCGAATGAGAGTTTGTCATTTGGTTCGCAACAAGGCGTAGCTTGCAGGGAATGGCCATATTTTTATGTACTTGGCCCTTTCCAAAAGCTACAACGCAGTTGCGGGGCAAATGCCGAACTCCCGCAGGGGCAAGCGATCAAACTGAAGACAGCAATAAACTCAACGCCATAAATCGAATTCTGTCCTTTAGCTTCTTATATTTTGGTCAGTTTGATTGTTTGACTCATTGGTAGCGTTTGTAGGTCACACTGCACTAGGATACCGCCACCTGAGCATTGTTGTCCATGCACCCGCCCTGAGTGGCGCGGTTTTCGATACTGTCTGCGAATGCTGAAAAATCCACGTCAATCTGCTGACAATCAAACTACCTGCAAGCGGTTAGCGCAGAAAAACCCATGTATCAGCCGTGCTGACCTGCAGGTTTTCGCAAAGGCTGTTTGCAGCTGTGTCTGAAGTTAAACCTGCCAGCCTGTACTGCGTCAGTCATAAGCCGGTCACGCTAAGTACCGACAGCATTTGCGTTTTACAGGTGGGCGATGCGGAAAACACCTTCGCCACCCGTCGCGACAACACTGGCGACAACATTGCCGGACTCAATGCGAAATTTTCCGAATTAACCGGCCACTACTGGGTGTGGAAGAATCGCCACGCCGATACGGTGGGTTTTTGTCACTATCGCCGATTTCTACTGCCCGGGGCCCTGACCGACTGGCTCAGCGACAATGCCACACAACCCTACAAAGACAGACCTCCGCTTGGCGTAGGCAACTACGCCTCCGGCTACCTTGCAGATCAGCAAGCGATTAACAACCAACTTGCACAGATCGACTACGGCCGTGAGTTGCAAAAAGAACTGGATGGCTATGACATCCTGCTGCCAAAACACAACCGGGTAATAGAAGGCGGACTCATTCGCCAGTATGGAAGAGCACATCCGATAGAACCGTTCTACGCGATGCTCGCCGCTATTGCACGGATCGACAATGAAATGGGCAAACAGGCACTAAGCTTTTTTACCGAATACGAATACGCACACTGGAACAACCTGTACTACACCCACTGGGAAGTATTTGATCAGTACTGCGAGTTTCAATTTAAAGTGCTGTTGTCGCTGTTGTCCGATGCAAGAGATTTTAACGACACCTACCAGAATCGCTTTTGTGCATTCCTTTCAGAACGGCTGTTTAACTTCTGGGTCTGGCACAGCAAGCTTAAAGTCCGGCAGCTAGACTGGTGTATGACAGAAGACATGGAACAGGCAACCGATCCGCACCAGCGCGTTGTTGGTCGCAAAGCCGCAAACTCCTAATAATCACCGCTGTCGGCAAGCGGCATATTCTTCTATCATAGCGGCTTTCACCGAAACGGTATTAAGCTGCCATGAGCGAAAAACAACCCACAGACACTGCCGCACAAATGCTAACTTCAGACTGTGGTTACGTGCAGCAACTCACCTATGCCGGCTGCCCAAGCTTTATGCGCCGACCATTCAGCAAAGCACTCGACGGTATTGACCTTGCCGTGACCGGCATTCCGTTTGACTGCGCTACCACCAACAGACCAGGCACCAGGCTCGGCCCTCGTGCAGTCAGGGAACAGTCAACGTTGCAGGCGCACGATGCTCCCTACGGCTGGGACATTGACCCGTTCGAGACACTTCGTATTATCGACTACGGTGACTGCCAGTTTGACTACGCACGGGTAAACGAAGTACCCAAAGCGATTCAGGATCACATTGCCGGTATTGTGCAAAGCGGTACGGCAGCACTGTCGATTGGTGGTGATCACTACGTGACCTACCCGATTCTTAAAGCACACGCAGAGAAATACGGTCCGTTAGCGCTAATTCAATTTGATGCCCACTCAGACACCTGGGAAGACACCTCACCGGACAGGATTGATCACGGCACCATGTTCCGCCATGCGATTAACGACGGTAAGGTGGTTGCAGAAAAATCGGTTCAGATCGGCATACGCACCGCCAATGCAGATACCATGGGTGTGAATATTATTGACGCACCAAAGGTACACAGCCTGCAACCGCAACAAGTAGCCGACCAGATCGCCACAATTGTCGGCAGTCATGCCTGTTACCTCACCTTTGATATCGATTGCCTCGACCCGGCGTTTGCACCGGGTACCGGCACACCGGTATCCGGCGGCTTAAGCAGCGCACAGGCGATGGATATATTACGAGCGTTGAAAAGCCGGCTTAAGCTTGTGGGTATGGATGTGGTAGAAGTAGCTCCACCTTACGACCATGCAGGTATCACAGCAATCGCCGGTGCGCATGTTGCTGTCGAACTGATCTGCCTGTGGGCCAGCTGCAACACGTAGCCACATCAGAAAACCCGCCGCGTAAGCAAGGCCGGAAATATCATCCCCGCTGACACAGCGGGTGATCAGCAATCCGTTCGCACCCGACACGCAAGCGCATCACACCGGTTGCTACTGAAAAGGGCCAACTGCAACACTCACCCACATCAGAAAACCCGCCGCGTAAGCAAGGCCTGAAATACCATTCCCGCTGACACAGCGGGCGACCCGTAATCCCTTCGCACCCGACACGCAAGCGCATCGGGTTTTGCGTATCGATCTCTTCTTCAAGCGCTCCTGCATAACAGTGACCTGCAAATACTGCAGTGGTTAGCGCATGGTAGTCGCCCGTTCTTCCCCGTTCCAGACTGTTAGTCGGGTCTGTTTCTTTTACGGTTATAAGTAACCTGTACAGTGGTGTTAAGTATTTGCCCGCCATCACCCCGGCCCGGGGCTTCCCATCACAATACAACAGTGTTTACAGATCTGTATTTTTCAGAACAACCCTATGCATAGTTGATGTTCGATAGTACACACACGGCGAGGCAATAAGGCAGCGTCAAACATCAGCAACCCAAAATTTAACTAACTCAAACCCAAGGACTTAAGCCATGAAACTCACTACTAAAACAATTCCAGCGATCATTCTTGCCGGCCTGATGACAGGTGGCGTGGCACACGCCTACAGCGTTTCTGACATCGATGACGGTGTCAACGCAGCCAGCGTTTTTCTCAACGTTGACGACGGCGTAGCAACACTGACCGGCACCATAGACAGTGCCAGTGAAAAAGCACGTATCGAGAGCGCTGCAGAGAGCCTGGACGGTGTGACCGAGGTGTATAACTTTCTGTCGGTCTCCGAGTAATGACTGAGTGTGTACCCGGGTGTCAGTGAAACATACAGAAATGTATTTTTCAGGTCATACGCCTGAATAACTCGCACCCGATACTACACACATGGCGAGGCAACAAAGCAGCGTCAGACAAGAGCAACCAAATATTCAATTCAACGCGAATCAACTCAAACATAAGGACTTTACCCATGAAACTTACAACTAAAACACTTCCAGCGATCATTCTTGCCGGCCTGATGACAGGTGGCGTGGCACACGCGTACAGCGTTTCTGACATTGATGACGGTGTCAACGCAGCCAGCGTTTTTCTCAACGTTGACGACGGCGTAGCGACACTGACCGGCACCATAGACAGTAACAGTGAAAAAGCACGACTTGAGAGTGCTGCAGAGAGCCTGGACGGTGTGACCGAAGTTTATAACTTTCTGTCGGTCTCCGAGTAATGACTGAGTGTGTACCCGGGTGTCAGTGAACTATACAAAAATGTATTTTTCGGGCCATGCGCCTGAATAGCTCGCACCCGATACTACACACATGGCGAGGCGATAACACAACGTCAGTCAACAACAACCAACTTTTTAACTCAATTCAAACCAACGCAAAAATCAAGGATCACCCATGAAACTTACTACTAAAACAATTCCAGCGATCATTCTTGCCGGCCTGATGACAAGCGGTGTGGCACACGCTTACAGCGTTTCTGACATCGATGACGGCATCAACGCAGCCAGCGTTTTTCTCAACGTTGACGACGGCGTAGCAACACTGACCGGCACCATCGACAGTGCCAGTGAAAAAGCACGTATCGAGAGCGCTGCAGAAGGCCTGGACGGTGTAACCGAAGTGTATAACTTTCTGTCGGTCTCCGAGTAATGACAGATTCTGGCAGTCGGGTGCCACTTGCCGGCACCCGGAGCCATCTGCCCCGGCTTAGTGCCAAGCAGCCCACAGACCGGTACAGTGCGGCACCTGATAGAAAAGATTTTTAGCAGTAACAGGCCCGATGCGTACCGGTTCAAACAGAATATCGTAACCGGAGCCAAGCATATCAGGGCACTGCCTGGTATGACACTACGCCTGCGCTGGCAATTATTATTTTAACGGGTGTGGAATAAGCACAAAGTCTTTACCGGGTGTGTGACAACCAAAGCATAGCGGCACACCATTACCATCAGCGACAACGCGTGAGTCGGCATTAGTACCAAGCATCTCGTACCAGTACCAGCCCTGACCGGCTGCACTGTCGTCTTGTGTTTTTATCGATACGGCCCAGCCGCTAATATTACCGCTGCCATCAAACAATTCCTTAACAGCTGCAGACCCCTTCGGATGCGCATCCGCACCTGAAGCCAGAGACTCATCAAGCGTTGCATTGAGGTAGGCTATGACCGCCTGCGGGTGCGGCCCGGCTGACGGATGCTGCTCAGACTCATGTACCCACGACTAATAGTTACCGGCCTTTAACCATTCAAACAATTCACTGCCATTGGCAGGCGGAGTATCGTTGGCAGTTGAAACTGCTGAAGACAGCAACAGCACTGCCAATGTGACGACTGACTTTCTGAACACGGCCATAGTGATACCTCATCGTTTGCAAGTGAAACCCGATGGTGCCTGCCGACCTGCGGGTTGTCAAAAACCTCTGCGAAACCAGCCACAGACACTGTTGGCGCGTGGCGGAAATCTCATTGGAATTCACCGGGAAACGACGTTACCAGATAAGTATTCAACCGCATCACGTCCACTCTGCCACGCACCATGCGCAGTGCAGAACGCACGCTCGGAAGCAGCTTCTCCGGCCAGACAAAGCCTTTTATCGATCGGTTCAGCCAGTACTTTTCGAAGATGGCTGCAACCGGGACGGCTTGCAGAATAAGCTCCCTTGATAAACGGGTCATCACCCCAGGCACTCGCCCTGAAACGTACAATCTTCTTTTTAAAGTCAGCGCCAAATATATCAACAAGCGCCGACATCATCAGCTGCTCAGACTCAGCAGTCGGCTGACGTTCAAGCCATTGCGCCTGCCGTCCTGCAACAGCGCAATAAATATACGGCCACCCCGAACACTTTAATTTAAACGCGAAGTTGATATCGTCTCCATTGCTGTAGTCAATACGTTCAGGTGTATCGGCGTCGAACGGCCATGGTTCGTCATACAGCATGGCAAAGTTGTTGTAGCACCCGAGTGGCAAAGATGCGATGGCTTCCTGCGTTGTCAGTGGCAGTTCAGGGGTAAACTGAATGTCCCTGGCACCCAGCACGCCGGTTGAAACTGTCACTACCACTTTGCCGGCGCGCAGCGTGCCACGGTTAGTGGTAACACGAATGTCACTGCCGCTCATGTCTATTTTCTCTACCTGCGTATTCAACTTGATTGGCAGACCTTCGGCATGACGTTTCAATAATTCCCCGTAACCTTCCCGAACCGGCCAGTTTTCGTCTGTGTCTTCGTAGTTCAGCATGTCCAGTGCAGAGAACCGGTCGACGTCGGCCGATGTCATTAGTGACTGCCAATAGCTGAAGTACGGTGCCCATGGACTCTCGTAATCAATGAGATCAGCCAGAGCGACATCTTTTCCCTGTGCAGCACTTCGTTCAACGTTTTGCCATTGTGCTTCCATATAATCGTGAAAAGCCTGCTGCTGCAATTCAGACACACGATCGCCCATCATATAGAAAGCACGGGAAGAGTCTTTTTTATCGTAATTTATGCCGTGCTGATCAGCGATATTAACCAGTGGATTAATGCTGGCGCTATGCAGCCAGTGACAGCCAAGATCCCACGGAATACCCGGCGCTAATTCCTCAGTCAGACCACGGCCGCCAACACGATGAGAAGCCTCCAGCACACAATAGTGCAAACCCGCCCGCTGCGCCGCATGTGCGGCGCCAATACCGCCGGCACCGGCACCAACGATTAGTAAATCGTATTCAGAATTCATGGTATTTCCGGTGGCCTCACACACCTGAAGTGTAACGCGAAAAAGCGGTGAAATCGAAATTGCCAAACGCCGCTACAGTTAAACATTCAAACCGTCAAAGCACCATCAGGCGCAATCTGTGATATACAACAGATGAACACACCAGAACGGACCGCTCCGTGAGCAACACAACACGAGATACCCTGGCACCGTGGACTTACCTGTCAGAGGAGTTTTTCAACCTTGAATCAAGCCTGTTCCGGCAACACTGGATGCTGGCCGGACACATCAGTGAATTGCGCAACGCCGGCGACTACATCACCTTCGATGCGATAGGCGAGCGCGCAATTGTGATAGCCGATGACAACGGCGTGCTCAGAGGCTTTCACAATGTTTGTCGCCATCGCGGTGCACGCTTATTAACCGATAGTGGTCAGTGTAGTCACCGGATCAATTGTCCGTTCCATGGCTGGTCTTACACGCTCGATGGAAAGCTTGCCAGTTTGCCGCTACCTGACACTTTTGAATCACTCAATAAAGACGAATTTAGCCTGCGACCGGTCAAGGTGGAACAGTGGCACGGCCTGATATTCATCAACTTTAACGAATCTGCAAACCCGCTTAACGAACAATTGCAATGTGTTACCGCAGAGGTCGCACCGTACCGGATTGCAGATATGGAGCCCGTGATTGACCGGTACGAGCAGCTTAGACCCTATAACTGGAAAGTCATTCATGATATCGACAATGAGGGGTACCACGTGCCGGTTGGCCATCCTTCACTGCAACAGTTGTACGGCAAGAGCTACGAAGACCGGATAGAAAACGGTATTCCGGTATCCGATGCAACAATTAATGACAAGCAGGCACAGCTCTGGAGCGTACGTCATTATCAAAAGCTCCTGCCATCCATTGACCATCTGCCAGCACATCGACAGAAAAGCTGGTGGTACATCGGGCTCTTTCCAAATGCTGTGCTGGCACTATATCCCGATATGGTCGAGTACTATATGACTGTACCAGTCTCAGTGGGCACCACGCGATACATTGGACGTGCTTTCGGACTGCCCAATGCCAGCCGCGAGATCAAAGCCTGCCGCTATTTAAATCTGCGTATAAACGGAATTACCGAACAGGAAGACGAACGTTTCGTCGTCGATATGCAGCTTGGAATGCGATCAAGCGTATTCCCGGAACCAACATTGTCTAGTACTGAAATAGGCGTTAAACATTTTCACAACCAAATACAACAGCACTTTCCGGTAGCTACCCTGCGGCACGAACCGGCGCCGGGTACACTCGTTCAGGTCAACGCATCGATGAACGCGTATTGACCCTGTCATTATAATTATTCACACCGGTTGGCCAGTATTGCGTATAACTCCATATCTTCAAACTGATTGTTTTTTAATACATATCCCTTAAGTGTTGCTTCATGCTGCATACCGATCTTCCGCATTACTGCACCTGAAGCCGGATTGATAGTCAGATGCATTGCGGCAATGCGATGGAGATTAAGCTCTTTAAATCCGAAATCCACGACTCGCTCAGCGGCTTCGGTACAATAGCCGTTGCCCCAGTACTTTCTTCCTATCCAGTAGCCAAGCGTCGCCCGACAATGCTTACCCACAATGGTAAGCCCGCAGCAACCTATCAGCTGATCGCTGTCATGCAGACATATGCCAAAAGTCGCAGCACGATTTTCTTCCCAGTGGCTTTTGGATAATTTGATAAATTGCAGGGCCATGCCATCTTCATACGGATGAGGAATGTTCTCTGTCACATTGGCAAAGTGTGCTTCCCCCGCCAGAAGTTGAATGCGTGCAGAATCGGTAACTGCCAATGGTCTTAGCGTCAACCGCGCGGTGTTGAGAACAGGTTGTGACCTCTGATTCACGATGCTTAATCTATGTGATGTTGTGCAGATTATTCTGCCGGGATATCAATTTTTAAAAACAGAAATACCTGGCCCCGGGACGTTTACAGGAAACTGAGAACCTTCCTGCCTCAAACCAATAACTACAGCAAACCTACAACACTGACCACCTGGTACGCAACTCACAAAATTGCTCAATCTACTTATTATCTGCACATTTTATCTGCACATTACAGACAGCCAGATTCAGTACCCTGTGCCAACAACACGGCATACTTAGAGTCTGCTGACAAAAGCGACTATGGGAGGGACGAGCGTCTAAACCACCAGCATCAAGATGCCTCCATCTGA
>CAYZVB010000249.1:0-8349 GCA_964481315.1 uncultured Granulosicoccaceae bacterium | reverse complement strand
TACCGGCAACAAAGTGCCCCTTACGGTCAGCAACAGAACGCATTACCTCGCGTACCAAAGCAGATTTTCCTACCCCTGCATGTCCCCCGACCTGAATAAGTTGTGACTGACCACTGAGCCCCTGCTCGACGGCATTGATCAGCATACTCAGCGGCTTGTTGCGTCCATACAAGCGTTCCGGCAGTAACAGGCGGGGAGATACATCGCTCTTTCCTATCCTGAAGCCATCGAGCGAATGTCCGCTTGCGAGCCGCGTCTGCATCGCGTTGAGGTCAAAGGCAAGGCCCGATGCACTCTGATACCGATCTTCCGGATCTTTTGCGATCAGCTTCATCACCAGCGCCGACAATGATTCTGGAATTTCCGGATCAACTGTATGCGGTGCATCCGGGACCCGGGTGATGTGTTGATGGACTAACTCGGCAGGATCAACGATATCAAACGGCAAACGACGAGCCAGTAACTCGTAAAAAGAAATACCCAGTGAATACAGATCGCTGCGTCCATCAACACTGCGGTTTAATCGTCCGGTTTGCTCCGGTGCAATATAGGCAAGGGTCCCTTCAAGGTCGCGCGCCGCACTATTCGACGCAGTCTCACGGGCAAGCGTCGCTGCAATTCCAAAATCAGTCAGCTGCAGCGACAGGGTTTGCGGATCAATGACAATGTTTGCAGGCTTAATGTCCTTGTGCACCACATCACGCTGGTGCATTCGAGCAAGCACTTCGGCAATCTGTATGGCAATGACAAAAAAGGAATCAAGGCCCAGCACACGTCCCGCCAGAAACTTATCGAGCGACACAAGATTGCGATCCGGGAACACCAATACCCGACGGCCGGTGGCCCCCTCTAAGGCTTGCGCACGCACAACACCCGAATCGTCGAGACGACGGGTCAGTGCGAACTCACGTTCCATTTTTGCCTCTGTTTTCGGGCTGGCTGTACCGACCGGAGTTTTTAGAATAACTACGGTCTGGTCTTGCAGGCGCACTCCACGATAGGTATTGAAGTGCGTGCCAATATGCAGCGTTTCCACCAGGCGGTAGCCGGGTAGTTGCAGCACCTCAGACGCAGTACTGACAGAGGTATTCAAGCCTGTCCCTGACGAATGATGTGGCATGTCCACTTTGACAGACTATATCTCCGCGCTTGGAAAGATATTTTTCGGATTTAAATAATCGTACGGAACATCAAGCCTGCTGTTACGAGCTTCTATTGATGCGGAAACACTGTCCAGATTGCGCTGGAATTTTTTAATAAATGCCAGTATCTCCGAGTGGCCGGCAAAAAAGGATGTTCCGTAGTGACCGATTGGTGAATCGGTAGGCTCGCTCAACAGATGCGCTGTCGCTATCTGATCGGCCGCTGACATGCCCTTAGGCAGCGCTTCAGCCAGTGATTCCTCGGTTAACGGCTCTTTGGTTTTCGGTGGAGGTGCATACATAGCACCCGGTACGTTTGGTATGTAGCCGTACAAGTCGTACTGACCGCCGTTGGTACAGGAATGACCGGCACTGGCGGTAAAGATAATGGTAGTAAGCAACTGAATCAGTTCATCAACAGTAGCAAGCGATGCGGGAAACCCGACAATATTGCCGCCTTCCGGATCACACAGCTCAGCCGCCCAGCCCTGTATTTCAAAGTCGTCTGTAACGTCCTGATCCGAAGAATAGAAAAATCGAATAACATCAGTAACAAATTCTTCTATGGCTCCACGAACCAGACGCGCGTCATCGCGATAATGATAATTCGGCAAAACGCTTTCATCGGCAACACCACGCCGGGCAAGATCACGTTCCAGATCATAATTCGCAAATGTCCAGTCGCTACTTTTCCAGACTTTGCTTATTAGCTGTTTGCAGCCACTGGCACCAATAGAAAACACTTTATCAATCGGGCCGCCGGTGGCAAGCAACTTGGCACGCGCCGTGTGGTTGATAGCCATGGTAAATCGCAGGTGCGGCAGCAGCAGCTTGTGCACCGGATGACCAATATGCAGTTGCCGGTGAGTGCTGACACCAATAGTCTCAACAATCTCATGCGTCAGCAGAAGATGTGCTATTGACTCCTGGTACTGACCATCTACGGATTGCACATGGGTTTTTACCGTTTGCCATAACCAGAAATCATCTTTCGGCGTGAATACCGGCCCGTCATCCGGTGACTGCCCCAGCTGTATGGCAATAGGTTTTAACCTGCCGTCTTTTCCAACATACAACAGACAAATAGGTGCGGTGATATAACATTCATCGCGACACGGCAGACCCTGCATTTCGTGATAGTCAAGCATATACACCCGGCCAGACTCAACGGCGGCATCGAGTGTGTCGCCACCATCCAGGAGCTGCCGGGTCAGTTCATGGTCCAGCGGAAATTTTTCGGCATCAGGGAGCTCGCGGCATCGAAAGATCATACCGGTGTTCACTCCGTCGAGCCGTTGTCGGCCGAACTCTTCATCACTCTTAAAGCGATCAATCACGGTAGGAACATCAAGGATAGGGTAAAGGTGGCCGTACACCTCAAGCCCCTGATAATCATGGAACCACGTACCGGCTTCTGCAAGACCCAAATCTAATTCGGATTTGGCAATATCCCAGTGCATCCGGTGCTGCCTGTCGAGTGTAAGCTCTTCCTGTGCCGGCAGATTTTTAAGCCGAGGTGGCATTTTGCCATCGTCCCAAAACTGGTACTGACCACGCGCTATTTCGAGCTGCTGCCTTCGTTCACGAATACGTTCCCTATTATCGGATTGCGGCAAACTGGCAACCATATAGACATCGTCTGCGCGAATGACACTCTGAGATTCGTCGTCACGATTCTGCGGTTCACGTTCATCCGCTATCGGTTCATCCGGACCAAACAACCGCATCGATAACAATCGAGCTTTCCGCGCCCACACACCACCGCGGCGCAAATAGTCGAGTGACGCAGGATCACTTACAGATGACGGCTTCATGAATTGAAGGCAATCCGGATGGTTCGCCAGTGAAAACAGACAATGATCTCCTCGTTCAATGGAATACAGTGGCGCATTCTTACGACCGTCTTTTTCAAGAATGCCATCAATGCGAACGTGAGCAATATCCAGCCACGGATGTGATCTCTCACTCCACTCGTAAATAGAATTCATTACCAGGTCCGGACGATCTCCATGCTGCCACTCATGAACCTGCATTTGCAGGTGATAAGTAACGCCTTTATTTTTTACCCGCTCACGGTATTCGTCCTTGAGATAGTTTCGCGAACGCGTTTCTCCGGGCAATGCCTCCTGGAACCATACCGTTTCAAGATCATCGTGGTTAGGAATGCCGGTTTCGGCACCGCGGTCTTCTGGTATTAAACGAAAGCGTGCATAACGTCTTTTGCCGTCAAGTGCGTGAAACTCGAATATGGTTTGTGTGTGATAGTACATCTGTGCGAACGTCACCGGATTGCGTCGAACCGCACGTTTAAAGTTCATAAAACAGCGCGGGTTGTTTTGCAAATAGGCGATAGACTTCACCCGGCCACCGGCAATGCTGGTGCGCATGAACTCCCAAAACGTTTTAACGTTATTGAAGGGCGTGGCAACACCCGTATTCATCAATAGATCAAGTGGGCTTTCGTTGTCTGAATCGGCAAACTTCAGCGATGCGGCACGCGGAATCAGGCCGGCATCATCGAGGAACCTGACGGTGGCATGGCGCAGCCGGCAGGGGAACTCTTTTCCCGCTACAAACATCTCATTAGGCGGGAACTGCGGGTTCTCGACAATTTTTATACGACCGGTCCCGACAATTCCATTTTGATGAGACATCCGCTGCCGGGTGAATATCGCTTTAAGCGAGATGAGTGTCACGAGAAATACTCTCATCCCGTGCAGCACCACAACATCGAGCCATTTGGTTAGGGTTTTGATACCAGATCCTCCATTCTTGACTGCTATGGCCTATCGCGCACAATCGCGCCGAAATACAACCGCTTGTCGGATCTAAGCGCACATAAGCCCATCCCTGATAATTGGTGGCCGTGTCGGTTACCGATAATAAATCCCTAAGTACAACCGGATAAACTTATCGACACACACCAATACTGCGATCATTGTAACAAGTAACGAGCAGAAAATGCGATACGAAATGCCCCCAAAATCACCGGGAATTACAAGCTGAGTATTCGGCGCAGCCTATCTGCAAAACATATACAACGGGGCACAGCTATTTCACGAATTCTACCGCCGCGCCAGCGCCACAGCGACCATACCCATAACCACACAAGTCACCAGACAGTAAACCCCCATCGCCACCAGCTGAATCTCAAACCCGACACCAAGATCGATCAGCCAGCCGGTCGCCCCCGGCCCAAGTGCCGATCCAATCACCATGGCTGCCATTATCAGGGAGCGCACAGCACCAAGGTGACGGGTGCCATAGACTTCCGGCCACAGCGCACCGAACAGTGTGTTGCTAACACCATGTGAGACGCCGTGCAGCAACATAAAAATAATGATGATCGATGGGCCGTCAAACCAGCCTAGTAACACATTGCCAATACCCAGTGGAAACAAAAAGAGTGGCAATACCTGTCGCGCACTGAAGCGGTCGATTAACCAGCCCGAAATCAATGAAAATACCACAGTCGCTACGGCTGCCACTGCCAGAGAGCTTGCGATCAATTCCCTGGACCAGCCCTTGATCTCACCAATGTGAACCTGATGAAAAAAAACTGCGGTGCCTATAAACGAAGGGGCAATGACCCCGGTTAGCATTATCCAGAACAGCGGGTCTGCCAGTACTTCTGCATGGGTCCACTGCTTCTGACTGCCGGACTCTTCTACTTCAGTGGCCTGCCCTCGCGGTATGCGTTCTTTTTGCATCAATAAATAGATTGATGGCAGCGCTACAAAGATCATCAGACCGGCCGCCAGCGCCCAGCTGAGTCGCCAACCGATCAGTCCAATCAGGCTTACCGTCACAAATGGAAATATACCGGAACCGATCTGATAGCCCATTGAGGTCAGCGACACCGCACGGCCACGCTCGGCGGAGTACCACCGACCCATGGCCACCATGGCGATATGAGACATCATTCCCTGCCCGAACAATCGCAATCCGAAAATAACCACAACCAGCATCCAGATCGAAGACACCACCGACATTGCTGCACAAGCGAGGCTCAGCGCAATGCAAACCCAGAATGCCACTTTACTCACCGAAAACACATCGACCACGCGACCAAGCCAGACCAGCGTCGCAGCGCTGGCCAGTGTGCCGGCCATGTATATGCCGCCAAAGTCACCATGCGACAACGAAAACGCAGCACGAATTTCACTGCTAAATAGCGCTATGAAATAGGTTTGTCCGAAGCTTGAGAAAAAAGTCAGAATCAAACCGCCAGTCAACCAGCGCACATTACTGCGGATAAATTCAAATGTGTTCAACAGGCTGGCCGGTGAGAGTCGAGGTGGCGGAGGGTAAAGTGTACCGCACAGCACCGGCGCGGGGATTGTTAATTCCCGTCGAGTGAGGCGCTGAACAGGCGCATACCTGAAAAACCGCAACGTTTAGTCGATAACAGATTACCGTGCGCTGTATTTGCTTGACTACGCAGGGTAAATTCAGTGAACTGAGTGGTGCTCCGGTCACTGTCGCCTCACACGGCGGTTATGCAACAGTGACAGCATTCTCAATCTATGCACCGGGTTTCTTATAAACGGAAGTTTGCAGCAGAGTTCAACAAATGGCATTTATCGGAATTGATCTCGGCACCACCAACAGTGTGGTAGCTGGCTACTTGGACGGAGTTTCAACCCTTATTCCCAACGCGCACGGTGAATTCCTTACCCCGTCCGTCGTCAGTGTCGACGATGATACCGGTGAGATTTTTATCGGCGCCATTGCCAGAGAACGGCTGGTATCGCACCCCGCATTAACTGCCGCTCAGTTCAAGCGCAACATGGGCACCAGCAAAGTATTCGAGTTAGGCAGCCGGAAGTTCAATGCCGAAGAACTATCGTCCCTGGTACTGGGAGCGCTTAAAAACGACGCCGAACGCCACCTGCAACAGGAAGTCACGCAAGCGGTTATCAGCGTGCCGGCCTACTTCAACGATGTGCAGCGTGCCGCAACCATGAATGCCGCCAAACTCGCCGGGCTGCAGGTAGAGCGACTGTTAAACGAACCCACAGCGGCGGCTATAGTGCATGGAGTTGAACTCGACACCGAACAACAGTTTCTGGTGCTCGATCTCGGTGGAGGCACTTTTGATGTGACGGTACTTGAAGTATTCGACGGTGTACTCGAAGTTCATGCAAGCGCCGGTGACAATCACCTTGGCGGTGAAGACTTCACGCATATGCTGGTCGCAGACCTTGAAAAAAAGCACGATCTCGGTGACTCCTTCCGCTCGCCGCTTTACAACCTGGCTGAGCGTTTAAAGCAACAGATTGGCAGCCGTCCGGATGTCACTGTTAACACCACTATCGACAATCGCGAGCTCACTATCGAGTATTCACGCGAGCAATTCAACACACTGGTCGAACCGCTTTTGAACAGGCTGACTATCCCTATTGTCAAAGCACTAAAAGACGCCAAACTCACACCCGAATCACTGGACAACGTGTTGTTTGTTGGTGGCGCTACCCGCATGCCGGCCTTCAGAAAGCATATCTCACGGCTTTTCAAAACGTTTCCAAATACTGATAAAAACCCGGACCATGTGGTGGCCATGGGTGCCGCAATGCAGGCAGCGCTTATCGCCCGCGACAGCGCACTTGACGATGTTGTACTTACCGATGTTATGCCGTTCTCACTGGGCACTGGGGTAATCAGTCACGAAAATCAACAACGAAGTCACTTCAGCCCGATTATCGAGCGCAATACCACAATCCCGGTCAGCCGAATGAGCACCTTCTCGTCAGTGCACCCCAATCAAAAATCGGTCACTTTCGATGTATATCAGGGAGAGAGCCGCGACCTGAAAAACAACCTGTTACTTGGTGAACTCAATGTAGAGCTGCCGGACAACAACCAGATTGATGAGATTGAAGTTCGCTATACCTACGATGCCAACGGACTGCTGGAAGTCGAGGCCACGGTGCTGAGTACCGGCCATAAAAAGATAGTGGTGCTGCAAAACAATGCCGCACGCATGACCGATGAAGAGATCGAGGCAAGCCTTAAGAAACTCAAAGCGTTAAAAATACATCCGGCAGACAAAGAAGAAAACAAACTGCTGCTGGCCCGCGGAGAGCGATTGTTTGAATTCTCGACCGGTCAGGAGCGACAATATATTTCACAACTAATGTCACGCTTTGATCAGGCGCTAAGTACCCAGGACGACCGCGTGATTGAAAAAGCACGGCAACAAATTAATGCACTGCTCGATGAACTCGAACCGGCAGACTTGCAATGAGCCCGTGGGAGGTACTGGAAGTTGCACCGGACGCAGACCGTCGGGAAATAAAAAAAGCCTATAGTAAGCTTATTAAGGAACACCGGCCGGACGATTCCCCTGAGAAATTTCAACAGATTCGTCATGCCTACGAAAGCATGCTCGATAGCCTTGCCGGAGCAGCACCACAACCGTCACATTTTCCCGCGGTTGATCTGACCGTCGATGCCACACCGGCGTCGACACCAGTTCACAGCGCAAATAATACGGCAACTCACAACCCTGCCCCAACACCTGCAAAGTCGACCTCTGACAATTCTCCCAGGCTCGAACACCAGTCCACAGAAAACCCTGAATTAAAAGAAACCGACAGCAGCCAAACACAGACAGACAACATCGATGAACAGGCTGACAACAACCGCGAAATTGCCCGGCAGGCGGAAGCGTTTGTTCAATCATTCGAAACATTGATCGCAAAGTTTCCCGACAACGGAAAGCTCAGTAATCGAGACCTCGAACTGTGCCGACTGGAAACCACCCGTCTAATGCAAAACGAGATACTCAATCACTGGCATGCCCGTGAATATTTGTCAGACTCTGTGTTTCAACTGCTATGCGAAAATATTGAAATTAGCAGCGGCTTGTTCAGTACCACCACTAATTTTCCTGCTGCGTTTATGCAGTACCTGAATGAACTGTTCCAATGGACAGAAAACGAAGTACAGTTGTGCGAACAATGTGAAAATGACAGTGCAGCACTGGTATTCCATGTCATTCATGAAGGCAGCAACAGCAGCCAGCCAAACTGGAGTGAGCTGCCTGCTCCCGCATTGGAAAATGCCTCATCAGAAAACAGCACTCACGAAACAACAGACACACCTTCCCTGAAAGGCAAATTGGCATCGCTCTTTACACGCTCAAGGTAACAACGAGTACCGGCTGCGAAAACAACAGCGTATTCACCACCTGCGTCGGTCCCGT
>CAYZVB010000248.1:0-8397 GCA_964481315.1 uncultured Granulosicoccaceae bacterium | reverse complement strand
ATCGTGACAGTGCGCCAACAATTAGACGGGTGTAACCCTTTCATCCTGCAACTTATTGTCCAATAACGTAAACACTTTGTGAGACAGCACACAGACAACAATTATTGTGCAATTGACATTGCAGTTAACCACTTTTGAACCATACTTTATCCATGCAACGCAAACTGCTCATCCGCAGCTTCGAAGCAACTTATAACAACAAAGACGGTACTGGCATTGGGCGATCAACCCACCGAGGAATGTCGGAGAAAAACAGCACGTGATCAACACAATTCACCTGCGGTTTATCAAAGGCCGTTTGCACCAGTCATAATGGATATCGCGCACGTATGAAAAACTCGCTTCAAATGAAAATTGGCCAGCAGCTGGCGATGACGCCGCAGCTGCAACAGGCCATTAAGTTACTTCAACTTTCCACCCTCGAACTGCAAACAGAAATTCAACAAGCGCTTGAAAGCAACCCCATGCTTGAAGTGCAGGAAGAGTCAGACGACAGCTCCGAAAAAGAAGCTGCCAAAATGCGCAACGACAACGAGCGCGAATCTAACAAGCAGGAAGCTGAAGCAGAAGCAGAATCAAAAAAAGAAACCGACGAAGATTTTTCAGCCGACGATATTAGCGTCGAGTCACTGGAAGACTTTGCAGACTCAGTTGAAATTACCGAAGCCACTCCTGACATTCCCGATGAACTGCCGGTAGACAGTGCCTGGGAAGATATTTACGAACCTGCCTACGGCACCGGCTCTATGCAGTCCGGTGAAGAAAGCCAGAGAGACTTTACCGAATACACCAGTGCAGGTGGCGGCAACTTACAAGATCATTTACTTGAACAACTGCAGTTAAGATCATTAACCGAATCTGATCAGGTTATTGCAACCACAGTAATCAATTGCATCGATGACAACGGTTACCTTGAAGACTCGGTCGAAGTAATTCTTGAAGCTGTAAACGAAAACTTTGCAGACCCTGAAGATCACTGCACCGAAGAAGAAGTCGAAGCAATCTTAAGACTCATACAACAGCTCGACCCTATTGGTTGCGGCTCACGTGATACACGTGAATGCATGTTAATCCAGTTACAGGAAATGGATGAGTCACCGCACATAGAAGTGTGCAAGCAACTGATTGGCGAACACCTGCAAATGCTTGCTGCCAGAGACTTTGCCAAAATCAAGCGACAGTTAAAGATCAATGAAGATCAGCTTCAGCGCTCTATTCAAACCATACAAAGCCTGACACCACGCCCCGGCTCGCAGGTGGTTTCCAATAAACCGCAATACATTGTACCAGACGTATTTGTAAAAAAAATCAAAGGTGTATGGCGGGTTGAGCTCAACCCTGATATCGCGCCACGCCTGGCAGTTAACTCAATGTATGCAGGTTTAGTAAAACGTGCCGATAAAAGCGACGACAATAATTACATGCGCAACCAACTGCAGGAAGCAAGATGGTTTATCAAGAGTCTGCAAAGCCGCAACGAAACACTGTTACGTGTAGGCACAGCCATTGTCGAACGACAGCGCGGCTTTCTCGAATACGGTGATGAAGCAATGCGCCCACTGGTATTGCGTGACATTGCAGAACACCTCGACTTGCATGAGTCGACCATCTCTCGTGTTACCACACAAAAATACATTCATACACCGCGCGGTATATTTGAGTTTAAGTACTTTTTCTCAAGCCATGTATCAACATCAGATGGCGGTGAATGCTCAGCCACTGCAATACGCGCAATGATTAGAAAATTTATTGCTAAAGAAGATCCGGGCAAACCTTTGAGCGACAGCAAAATTGCAAGTACACTGGTGGCGTCCGGCATTCAGGTAGCGCGAAGAACAGTGGCAAAGTACAGAGAGTCAATGTCAATACCACCGTCTAACGAACGCAAACGTTTGACATAACTCAATGCATAACTCTTTATACTTATTCACAGACAACAAATCTGTAGAACAACAAAAAGAGTTCATGCAAACACTGTCAACCATGATACAAATCAATGCAAAACAATCATGGTTACGCGAATCTGCTACCTTGAGTAAACGACAAACGTAACTATCATTGAAATAACCAACGGCAAAAGGGTTACACATTGATCAGTAGCAGAGCAGCGCCCCAATGAGCACACCGGCATACCAATACCGGCAGTCCGTCAACCGTTGCAGGGTTGCCGCTTGATCACCCGGCTGCAACCCGCCAGCCAAACCTGTTACCGGGGCTCCCTGCCCCGAGATCGGTCGAATGCCCCGATATCGGTCAAATACCCCGATACCGGTCGAATGTATCGACCACTCACCCCGAATTCACTCCCCGATACAACCGGCCATCACTCAGGCCGGCTGTTCTTTCCACGTACGTAAAAGAGAGACACTATGAATCTAATAGTCACAGGCCATCACCTCGACGTGACAGACTCGCTGCGCCACTACGTCACGTCAAAACTGGATCGACTGGAGAGGCACTCTGACGACGTCACCGACGTGCACGTTATTCTCACTGTGGAAAAGCAACGCCAGAAGGCCGAAGCTACGGTAAATGTCAAGGGCGCGCAGCTATTCGCTGACACCATCGAGGAAGATATGTACGCCGCAATTGATCTACTGACCGACAAACTGGACAGACAATTGATCAAACACAAAGAAAAACTCAAAGATCACCACAGAAAAGACAAAGACAAGCTTAACATTGAGGAATAACGACGATACAGTACGCCCCCTGACAAAATAACTGCCTCAGGCAAATCTATCGTCATGTCGCAAACTACACTGGGTAGTCTGCTTGGTGCCTCGCGCGTACAGTGCGGGGCATCGACTACCAGCAAGAAGAAATCCATTCAACTGGTCGCCGAGCTCATCGAAGATTCCCTCGATCTGCACGACGAAGACGACGACGATGACGTCGATATGGACGTTTTCGACGCCCTTACCGCCCGCGAAAGGCTGGGTTGCACCGGCATGGGGCACGGTATCGCCATTCCGCACGGACGCGTCGATTTCGTCTCGGAACCGGTCGCAGCGCTGGTTACCCTGGCTGAACCTGTCGATTTTGACTCCCCCGACAACGAACCGGTAGACGTCGTCTTCGGCCTGCTCATCCCGGAAGAAAAAACCGAAGCGCATTTGCATATTCTGGCCTCCGTAGCGCGTTTTTTTAACGAACCCGAAAACCGCAGCAAAGTACGGCAGGCAAAAACCGCAGAAGAGATCCTCAGCATGCTCAACGACTGCGAAATCAGCCAAAGCAGCGACGACGCTCAACCCGAGAAAAAACTCAGCAGCGGCAGCCGATGACATCCGGCCAGGCCGCGTAACGTGCCCTCTTCAAGCCTTACCGTCAAAGAACTCTTCAACGAGCTGTGCGAACCACTGGCCCTCACCTGGCTTGGCGGGCAGAACGGCGCCGAGCGCTCGTTGGAAAAAAACCCGCCGGAAGAACACCGCCCCAACCTGCTCGGCATTCTCAACCTGATCAGCCCCAATCGCATTCAGGTTATTGGCAAAACAGAATATGAAGGTCTGGCGCGCATCGGCGAGCCCATCCGACAGGAGTTGTTTCGACAACAGTGCCAGTTGATTATCGTCGCCGACGGTATTGAACCGGAAAACACCCTCATTGAGCTCGCCAACGAAGCCTCAACCCCGCTGGTCACCAGCCCGCTGCCGTGTCGTAAGCTCATCAACTCGCTCGGGCAATTTCTCAATCACCGCCTCAGCCACACCGAAGTCATTCATGGTGTTCTCATGGAAGTGCTGGGTGCCGGCGTATTAATCACCGGCGAAAGCGCCATCGGTAAAAGCGAACTGGCGCTCGAACTCATCAGTCGCGGCCACAGTCTGGTGGCAGACGACGCGCCCGAATTCCGCCGCATAGCCCACAACACCATAGAAGGCACCTGCCCGCCCCTGCTCAGAGACTTTATGGAAGTCCGTGGTCTGGGTGTGCTCAATATACGTCGTATGTACGGTCACGCCGCTACCCGCCACCACAAAGTGCTGCGGTTTATTGTGCGACTCGAACTGATGGACGAATTTAACCAGGACATGCGCCTGCACAACTCCGAACAAACCCGCGTCGTACTTGGCGTTGAGATTGCTCAACTAACTCTGCCGGTCGCACCGGGACGCAACCTTGCAGTACTGGTCGAAGCGGCAGTTCGTAATTATCTTCTTAGAAAAAGCGGTTACGATAGTGCAGCAGAGTTTGAAACCCTGCAAAAGCAACTCATGGACTCCGACACGCCGCGCTAAAGCACTATACGGTACGTGGCAGAGCAGGCATCATAAACACTGGCAGGCGGACACACGCTGATGAATCATGCAGGGTAGACAATGCAGTTGATCGTAGTTAGTGGTTTATCCGGTGCCGGCAAATCTGTCGCGCTGCACACCCTCGAAGACGAAGGGTTCGTTTGCGTCGACAACCTGCCAATCAGCATGCTTGTCGATCTGGCTAAAAAAATGTCCGCAGACGGCGACAGCTACGGCCAGGTGGCAGTGGGTATCGATGCGCGCAGCGAAGTCGACCCACTCGATCAGTTCGAATCGGTGCTGATGCAGGTCAACTCACTCGGGGTGGATACCCGTGTGGTATTTCTCGATGCCCAGCACAACACCTTAATTACCCGTTTCAGTGAAACACGACGCAAACACCCGCTGTCAAAAAACGGTGCGCCACTCGAATCCGCCCTGCAAACCGAACGCGCACTGCTTGGTCGCGTTGAACAAATTGCCGATGTTGGTATCGACACCACCAACCTCAACCTGCACCAGCTGCGTGAAGTCATACAAAAGCGCGTGCTCGGGCTTAACCGCAAACCACTCAACGTACTGCTGCAGTCATTTGGTTTTAAACACGGCCAGCCCGTTGCCACCGACTTCATGTTCGATGTGCGCTGCCTGCCCAACCCGTACTGGTCAACCCAGCTGCGACCGCTGACCGGCCGCGATGAACCGGTAGCCGAATTTTTAAAAGAACACGATCTCGTCGAAAAAATGATCGACGACATCTGCCGCTTCTTCCTCGACTGGACGCCAGTCTTCGAAGCTGAAAACCGCTCGTATCTCACGGTTTCCATCGGCTGCACCGGCGGCCGCCATCGCTCAGTCTATGTGGTCGAAGAAGTCCAGCGGCGCGTAAAAGGTAAAATAGACCAAATCTCCATCAAACATCGGGAGATCGGATAACCCGCACATCAGCCACCGCACATAAAGGGTAAGCACAGTCAGGCCGGAAACAGATGTTAGAAAAAGAAATAGAAATCATTAACAAACTCGGACTGCACGCACGCGCAGCCGCCAAACTGGTCAAGCTTGCCAGCAGTTTCGACTGCGAAATAGAAATTCAAAAAGACACCCAGAAAGTCAACGCCAAAAGCATTATGGGCGTCATGATGCTCGCCGCCAGTCGCGGCAATGTCATCACCATCTATACCGAAGGCACCGAAGAAACCAAAGCCATGGATGCCGTCGAAGCTTTAATCAACGACAAATTCGGTGAGCCTGAATAATGGCAGTCATGCTTGCAGGCATGGGCGTATCACGAGGCATATCTATCGGCCCTGTGTATGTACTGCATCGCAACCAACCCGAAACCATCGAACGCAGTATCGAAAAAAAGCAACTGGCCAAAGAAGTCCGGCGATTTAAAAATGCTCATGCACAGGCACGCAAACAACTTTTAAAAATAAAAGAAGGCATACCCGAAGACTCCCCTGAAGATATTAGCGCCTTCATCGAAACCCACCTGCTCATGCTTGACGACTCGATGCTGGCCAACACCCCGGTCGATCTAATCAAAGAGCACCACTGCAACGCCGAGTGGGCGCTTAAAATGCAGCGCGATGCGATTGTTAAAGTGTTCGAATCCATGGACGACCCGTACATCGCCACCCGCCGCGACGACGTTAACCACGTGTTCGACCACGTCATGCAGGCACTGATTAACGCCAAAAAGAACGACGAAGACGAAGCACAAAACTGGAAAGATCACATTATTGTTGCCGATGACCTTACCCCGGCAGACACCGTACTGATGCAAAGCAACGGCGTAGCGGGCTTCGTTACCGAGATGGGCGGGCCGTTATCGCACACCGCCATTCTTGCACGCAGCCTGAACATCCCTGCCGTTGTCGGCCTGACCGATGCCAGACGCTATCTCAAACCCGGTGAGTCACTGGTGCTCGACGGTGCCAACGGCATGGTACTGGCCGACACCGACGACAACGTTATCGATCACTTTCGCAAACGTCAGCGCGAAATCCGTCGCAAAGCACGTGAACTGGTCAAGCTTACCGATGCAAAGTCACGCGCCAAAAGCGGTGAAAAAATCACCCTGCTCGCCAACATAGAAATTGAAGACGACCTCAAAGCCCTGCGCAAAGTTAACGCCGCAGGGGTCGGCCTATATCGCACAGAATTCCTGTATATGAGCCGCGACGACATTCCCGGTGAAGACGAACACTACAAAACCTATATGCGAGTGGCACGTGCACTGCGCGGTGCACCGCTCACCATACGCACCGTCGACTTAGGGTCAGACAAAGAAGTCGAAACGGTAGAAACCGGCCCGCTGGCACACAACCCTGCCATGGGCCTGCGCGGTATACGCCTGTGCCTAAACGACCCGTCTCTTATCGTACCGCAGCTACGCGCCATCTTAAGAGCATCGGCCAAAGCGCCGATCAAAATCATGTTTCCAATGCTCACTACCGTCAACGAACTGCAGCAGGCCATACAACTACTGGAAACCACCAAACAGGCGCTGCGTAACGACAACATCAAGTTCGATGAAAAGATCGCCGTTGGCGGCATGATAGAAGTCCCCGCCGCCGCCATCTCAGCCAGTCACTTTGCCAAACACCTCGACTTTCTATCGATAGGCACTAACGACCTTATCCAGTACACACTGGCCATAGACCGCATCGACGATCAGGTTAACTACCTGTACGACCCGTTAAATCCCGCCGTACTTACGTTAATCAAAATGGTGATAGACGCAGGCAGCAAACAAAAAATACCGGTCACCATGTGCGGTGAAATGGCCGGCAATACCGAATACACACGGTTGCTGTTAGGGCTTGGCTTAAGAGAGTTCAGCATGCCGCCTAACTCTGTGCTTGAAATTAAGAATGTGTTGCGTGGGACTAACATTTCGACAATTCGACGGAAGGCGCTTGCGTTTTTGCATATGAGTGATCGGGGGAAGCAGGCGGAGATGTTGGAGAGGTTGAACGCGTAGCGTTTTGGTTTTTTTGTTTTGCCGTGTGTGGTGTGCCGATTACTCGTGCCGAATAGGCTTGGCATCCATGCCCGTTTTCGATGCCAGTCCCTGGCAGTACGATTCACTTTTGGAAAAGCGCCAAAAGTAAACAAAAGCGCTTGTCGCTGATGAACGGCCCTTCGGGTGGCTGCGCCATTTTTTGAAATCCCCCTACGTCGGGCCGCGCTGATAGCACATCCCTGTGCAAGCAGCGCTCACGCACCATCCTTGGTGCTTTGACCCGACTCCGGGTGATTTCAAAAAACCTTTCAGACGCTCAGTTTCGGAGGGTGGAGTTGGTTATTGCTGTTTCTTAGTTGTCGTTTTCTTTTGGGTGGTGCTTAGGCACCTACCGGCCGGTATTGATTGGTAGTTGCTTGATGGAACGTGGCAGTTTTTCTGTAAATCTATTAAACTATTCTTAGTGTTTCAGGACGCATCTGGCTCGCGGAAAGGGGTTAACCCCACCTGTTTTGTTTATTGCACTTTTCGGTGTTATGCATTTTGGCTTTCTGCGCTTTCGCGAGTTGGGCGCTTCTCTCTGGAGAGCTGAATGAAAATCCTTCCTAACCATCCCAACCTCGAATTCCTTCGCCGTGAGGCTCGTGCTATCAGGGCGCGTCATCGTGCCGGTGACACTTCTGTTTGTGAGGTGATTGGTCATTTCGATACTTCTATGCATGGCCTTTCGACTGATGAGGTTTTGTCAAAGAAATTCTCTATCATCGATGCACAACGCGTTACCGCCAGACAATACGCATTTTCGAGCTGGTCACAGCTTAAACTGTTTGTCGAAAAATCATCCACCACAAACCACTTCAACGCCGATCTAAGCCAGTCAATCCTGAAACGCGAGCGCATTCGCAACGCCTATTTCAAACGCTTCAAAAAAACCAACTGGAAAGACAACGCCATTGATCGATGGGATGCATTCAACCACGAAACCGGTGATATGTTTAAAGACATTTACCAGCAATACGGCTGGCCCGGCCCGGACATCATTGGGCGGCAAGCCGTTGAAGCAAGCTTTTACCTGGTAGCAAGCAACACCCACGACGCAAAATTTCAGCGCCGATCCGCACAACTCATGAAAGAAGCCTTACCTAAAGGCGAATGCTTCGGCACTATGTACGCATCCATAAT
>CAYZVB010000247.1:0-8411 GCA_964481315.1 uncultured Granulosicoccaceae bacterium | reverse complement strand
ATATTTCTGTTTTTTTTATACGCGTGGGGTGGTGGGGGCGGCGTCCAGGGGGGGGGGCGGCCGCCGCGCCGTGGCTCGTACTCTCTAAAAAGCACCACAGCTTCCACGAGAACGTGGCAGTCCTGGCTGCATTGCTCGTACATCCCATGAGCACCCAGTCGGCGATACTGTATGGTATAACTGCAAGGAATAGACTTTTCGAGTATATTGCCGGTAAGGAGAATCAAGAGAGGGGTTTCGTTGAGCTGACCCACGGCTCCATGGAATTAGCAAATATGTACAAAGACGAGCTGAAGTTTTGTAAGTCGGGCAACCCGTCCGATAATACAAATTACCGCACTTACAAAAAAAATCTAGTGTTTTCGCCGTTCAGGTTTGATCTAAGTCGCAGAAAAGTTTACAAGCATGATCAACCAATAACATTAACGTCTATCGAATACCGACTGGCGCTTTTCTTTTTCCAACACCAACGGGTGCTAATCACCAGAGAGCAGTTGCTTGAGCAGGTTTGGCAAACATCAACTGCAATTCGCACCAGAACCATAGATGTTCACATCAGTACGCTTAGAAAGAAACTTTCATTAGATACTACCCAGTGGAGCATAAACACTGTTTATGGAGCAGGCTATCGCCTGATCTATTCGGAGCATCCACCGGATTTAGCTGAAGTGGTAGACGTGGAAGCTTAAGTGCAGGGCCGGTGGCGGTTAAGGTTGCACTAAAACAACTCGGCATTATCGCACTGTAGTTGCTTCATCTGCACTTGTTCGCCCTGCGATTATAAAAAGCTGCTCTTTGTTAATCCGTTGATCGTCTGGCTTGCTGCTAGTGATTGTCTGTGACACATCACGTACTATGACGCAGAGTCGCGACACGGAGTGGGGAAATGAAAGTTTGCGTTGTGGGTGCAGGGGGCATTGGTGGTTATTTTGGCGCACGATTAATTCATGCGGGGTTTGATGTTTCCCTGGTGGCAAGGGGGCAGCACGCAGAGTGCTTAAAGTCGAAGGGCCTTAAACTCATCAGTATCGAGGGAGATCTGGAACTCCCGGTTGTACAGGTCATTGAGAAGCCGGTTGATGGCGGCCCTTACGATTTGGTTTTGGTTTGTGTTAAGGCATGGCAGGTGCCGGAGGTTGCCAGTCAGCTCAATGGAGCGTTGAGTGACTCCGGTGTTGTGGTTCCACTGCAAAATGGTGTTGATGCCGCCCGCGAGTTATCCGATGTACTTGGTGAAACTTCTGTTCTTTCAGGGTTGTGCGGGTTAGTGTCCTTTATTAAGGCGCCAGGCGTAATCCAGCATGCCGGGCTTGCGCCGTTTATTAAAATCGGTGAAGTCACCGGACCACCGTCACCTCGTGTATTGGAATTAGTGAGCAGGCTTGAAGCTGCTGAAGGTATGAGTGTGTCAGCGCCGGCGGATATGCGGGTGGCACTGTGGCAAAAGTTTCTTTTTATTGTCGCCATGAGCGGCGTTGGATCAGTGACTCAGGCTCCGCTTGGCATTACCAGAGAAAACGAAGATACACGTAGTATGTTAAAGCAGTGCGTCACTGAAGCGTATCAGGTTGGCCGTGCACTGGATGTTCCGCTTCCTGAAAGCTCCGTTCAAGCTATCATGGATCAAATAGATGCTGCTCCGGCCGCTGCAACGGCGTCTATGCAAAGAGATATTGCCGCGGGCAAATGTTCCGAATTGTTTGCGCAAAACGGTGCTGTGGTTCGGATGGGAAAGGAGTGTGGAATTGCTACGCCCGTCAACTCGTTTATCACATCATCGCTTGAGCTGATGGAACGTCGGGCCAGGGGAGAAATTGCGTTTTGACTGGACTTGTATCTCAGCTGTCATCCCATTGTTATTCCGGTATTCGGCACCAGCTACAACACTCGTATGCAGTGCGGTTAGGCGAAAAAAAGATCTGATCTAATCAGATCCGTTCATTGCCAGTTGTACTTTTAGTGCCTGCGTGCGATCAGACGCCAGTTCAAATGCCTCAGTCGCCTTTGTCAGTGGCAGGGTGTGAGTAATTAGAGGCTTAACATCGATTTGGCCGCTGCGCATCCATTTCACACCGGTAAAAAACTCATTGTGAAACCGGAATGATCCGCGCAGTTGCAGTTCCTTTGCGGTTATTTGCTGCACCGGCAGATTCATGTCACCACCAAGACCGAGTTGCACAATAACGCCACCGGGTTTGATAGCGGGGATTGCACCGGCAAGCGCACTGGTGACTCCGGTGCATTCAAACAGCACATCAAAACAACCTTTGTCGCGATACCACGGTTCGAGTGACGCCTGGTCTGTCGCGTTAATGATGGAATCTGCGCCGATGTTACCGGCAACCCGCAGCGGGTAGTCAGCAATATCAGTCGCAGTGATGTTTACTGCGCCCGCGCTTCGAGCCGCCAGAATACACAGCAGCCCGATGGGCCCGCAACCGGTAACCAACACCGATTTTCCAGTGACAGTACCTGCCTGTGCCAGTGCGTGTATGGCCACCGCCAGTGGTTCCGCCATAGCAGCTTCACCCATGGTCAGGTCGTCGGTTACCGCACACTGGTTTGCCTGTACGGTGAGTTGTTCACGGAAAGCGCCCTGAATATGCGGGTATGGCATGGCCGATCCGTAGAATCGCATATTCAGGCAGTGGTTAGGGGTACCGCTTAAGCAGTAGTCGCAGCGTCGGCAAGGGCGTGACGGGGAGACTGCAACGCGTTGACCTGCACGCAAATGCGTGACTTCATCTCCTGTGTTGATAATGGTGCCGGCAATCTCATGGCCGAGTATCATCGGCTCGCGCAATTTCACCGTACCGAAGCCACCGTGATGGTAGTAATGCAGATCTGATCCGCAAATACCGCCGCGCTCAATTTGTACCGTAACCTCGGAAGGGCCGGCTTCGCGAACCTCGCGTGTTTCAATTCGAATGTCGCGGGCAGCGTGGGCAACTAGTGCTTTCATTTGATTGAGCCTGCGGTTAGTGGGTTACCGGGCTGGGTAACGGTTCGCCTGTAAAGTGCGCAGCGAGGTTGTCCCGCATCAGCTGGCCCATTGCCTTGCGTGTTTCTATGGTGCCTGATGCGTGATGCGGCTGAAGCAGTACGTTATCGAGCGCAAGCCAGCGCGGGTTAATGTCAGGTTCGTTGTCGAAAACATCAATCGCTGCGGCACCGAGCTTGCCGGTTTCCAGTGCCGTTAACAGTGCAGGTTCGTCTATATTGGAGGCGCGTGAGATATTGATTAGCGTGCCGTCTTTGCCAAGCGCTTCAATTACCTTGCGGTTCACTATGTTTCGTGTTGCTTCTGATGCGGCCAGTGTGACGAATAAAACATCTACTTCTGTGGCAAGTTGTTCGGCAGATGCAATGAAGTGCCAGTCTTTGGCATAAGTTTTCGGCTCGACATCACTGTAATAGATACTGACATTGAAACCGGATATTCGAGTGGCCACTTCATACCCGATGCGCCCAAGCCCCAGTATGCCGACGCGTTGACCGAACACACGTCTGCCAAGACGGTAGTTACCCCTGTCTTTCCAGTGCCCTTGTGTTACCCAGTCTGAAGCCCCGGTCATTTGTCGCTGCAGGCAAAGCAGCATGGCCACGCCCAGGTCTGCGACGTCGCCGGTTAATACATCCGGGGTATTGGTTACGTGGATCCCTTTGGATTGGCAGTGCGCAACGTCTACAGCGTCATAACCGACACCGTATACCGTCACGATCTCAGCGGCCGGGCATGCATCAATCAGTTGCCTGTCTGCACCGAGTTCGCCTCGGGTGACTATGGCCCGCACGTCGCGTCCATGATCACTCAGCAGCATATCCTTCCGGGCTGCGCTGTAGTACGGAATGATCTGATAATTTTCTTCGAGTGGCTTTTGATCCCATTCGGGTAGCTCACCAACCTGCAGGACAACTGGATTCATAGAAGTTTTAAAGTACTGGAAAAATAGAGATGTTACCGGTAACATAGATGTCAATGCAAGTGACCCTGAAGCGTTTTTTAAAAATTTCTCTGGCAATCGAAATAACCAAACAGGTATATCAGCGACTCTCATGAATTTATTCAGCCTGAAAAATAAGACGGCATTGATCACCGGCTCGTCGCAGGGCATTGGCTATGCGCTGGCGAAAGGACTGGCGGAGGCCGGGGCACAGCTGGTGCTGAACGGTCGGGATGAAAACAAACTCAATGAAGCCAAAGCGCAGATGCAGCAGCACGGTTTTGATGTTGCGTGCTGTGCGTTTGATGTAACAGATCATTCAGCGGTAAAAACTGCGATCGACAATCTGGAAGCGCAGGGCCGGGCAGTTGATATTTTAATTAACAATGCCGGTATGCAGCACCGCGCACCGCTTGAAGAGTTTGAACCTGAATACTTTGAAAAGCTGCTGCAAACCAATATTGCCAGTGTGTTTCATGTGTCACAGGCGGTTGCAACGCACATGATAAACAGGCAGTGCGGGAAAATAATCAACATTGCCAGCGTGCAGACGGCACTGGCCAGACCGGGTATTGCGCCATATACAGCCACCAAAGGGGCAGTGGGCAATCTTACTAAAGGAATGGCTACTGACTGGGCCAAATACGGGTTGCAGTGCAATGCCATTGCCCCCGGTTACTTTGACACTCCATTAAACGCCGCACTGGTTGCAGATGCAGAGTTTTCTGCCTGGTTGCAAAAACGTACACCGGCCGGTCGTTGGGGAAATGTGCAAGAACTGGTTGGGGCTGCGGTATTTCTCTCTTCAGCTGCATCGTGTTTTGTTAATGGACATACTTTGTACGTCGATGGTGGTATTACAGCATCGCTTTGAATAAGACGTCTTTTGTAGTGATGGGGGTAGCTGGCTGCGGTAAAAGTACAGTCGCTAAGGCGCTGGCGAACCATTTATCCGTGATCTGTCTCGAAGGAGATGATTTTCACGCAGCGCAGAGCATTGAAAAAATGTCGCGCGGTGAGCCGTTAACCGATAACGATCGCTGGCCGTGGTTACAGCGGATTGGTGAGCAGCTTTCTGCCTTGCAGTCGCCGGCAGTTGTCAGTTGTTCGGCATTGCGTCGGGTGTACCGGGAACACATGATCAGTCATTACAACGGCAAGCTGGAGTTTATTCATCTGGATGCAGGGCAAACGGTGATAGCAAAGCGGATGGCCGATCGTAAAGAACACTTTATGCCGACTGACTTACTTGCAAGTCAGTATGAGACACTTGAGCCGCTGCAGCCGGATGAGCCCGGTGTAGTGATTGATATTTCCGGGCCTGTCGAGCACGTTATTGCCAGTGCCATTAATTATGTTGAGAGCCTTACAGTATGAAAGAAAGCGTTGCGTTGATTGGTGCCGGTGTCATGGGGAATGCCATCGGTACGCGCCTGCTTGAGACCGGCCACTCGCTAACGGTGTTTGATCCGGACGAAGAGAAACGACAGGCGCTGGTGACGTTAGGGGCTGAGCAGGCTGAGTCAGCAGAATCTGCTGTTTCAGGGGCTGGTGTTGTTGTATTGAGCTTGAATTCAGCTGCCATTGTTGAGCTTGCCGTGTTTGGCGATAAAGGTATTGCTTCAGGAGCAGCAGAGCAAACGCTGATTATTGATATGTCGTCGATTACTCCCGAAGCGACACGCATGCTTGCTGGCCGTGCTGCCGAAGCCGGGTTATTGTGGGTCGATAGTCCGCTATCCGGTGGCGCGCCGAAAGCGCTTACCGGTGAACTGACACTGATGCTCGGTGGTGAAGACGCTGCAGTCGCAAGGGCACAGCAGTTTCTCACGGCATTATCTGCTAACTGCACACACATGGGGGCGTCAGGCGCCGGGCAGACAACCAAGCTGATTAACCAGGTGCTGTGCGGAATAGGGTTTATGGCAGTGGCAGAGGCCACCCGTCTGGCTGAAGACGCTGGTATTGACGCCGCCAAAATACCTGCAGCATTGAAAGGTGGTCGTGCCGACAGTGCGTTATTGCAGGAGTATCTACCGCGCTATGTCAGTCGCGACTACCGGCCAACCGGTAGAATCGATAACATGGTAAAAGATCTCGATACTGCACAGGATGTGGCCAGAGCGACCAACACAGCCATGCCGTTAACGTCGATGTGTGCAGAGATTCACCGGCTGATGACAGCTTCAGGATATGGTGCGGAAGATCAGGCGTTGTTAATGGAGTACTGGCGAAACTCAACCGGCAGTTAAATTCGGTTCCTGAAACTTTTTAATGCATCACAGGCAAAATTATAGTGGACTCAATTGTTACAAGTAATCAGCTGACACACAGTGGTGTTATGGCCATGCTGCAGGCTGCTATTCGCTGCGCCGAACAGCTTGGTCAACCGCAGTGCATTGTGATTGTCGATGCAAGTGGAGTGTCTCTGGCCGAGTTCCGCATGACCGGAGCGAAGTTTCTGAGTATGGACAGTGCGCGTTCAAAGGCCCGCACTGCAGCATCAATTGGTGCCCCTTCAAGTAATATTCCTGAAGCGGTTAGACTGCATATCGGGCTTGCTACCGACGGGCAGGTAACCGGCTTAACCGGCGGGCTGCCTGTAATACACAGTGGCAGCGTAATTGGTGCGGTGGGTATTGGCTCGGGCGCACCGGAACAGGATCTCGCTGTTGCAGAAGCGGCGCTGTCAGTGTTGTCTGGTTCTGTTTCGTAGATCTTTGTGCCGGCAGTAATTGCCGGCACGCCGTCGTATGGTGTTATAAATTTTCGGACGAACAAATCCAGCCACCGCCTTTTTTGGGGTCGCAGTCTTTGCGCGGCAGCGAACAATTGGTTGCGAACAGTTGTTTTGCCTGAGTCAGTGAAGCGGCGCTTACTTCGCAACTCAGTGTGTCAACTTGTTGTTGTTGCTTTTGAGTTAGCAGGCTTTTCGTTGCTTCGGATTGATCAGTTGATGAGTCCGTTTTTTGTGTGTTTGACTTCTGTTCCTGTTCCTGTTCCTGTTCCTGTTCAGTCGTTTTGCTCTCAGAATTCGTAGTGTTGAGCGCTGTGATTTTTATGCCTTTAATGGCAGGATTTTGTTTAACACCGGTAAGTTCAATATCCAGCTGACTATCTGAGTCCACTGTGAACACTTTTTCAAGCGCAGTGAATCCGCCGGCTTCAGCGAAAACATCTACTCTGACTGCGGGTTTATTTTCAACGGTAACATCAAAAACTCTTGCGCCGGCTTTCAGTCCGCCAGACCAGATTTCAGCAAAATACAGGGTGACTTCATGTCTGCCCGGGCTGACTGGGAATTTCCAGTGCATATTTGAGCCGGAAGTGTTGTACCAGCGCTCCGACTGAAACATCTTCGCCGGTACATCACCGTTTATGGGGGCGGTATTAATTGCTTTATTGGTTGTCCAGGCGTGCCCTGCAGTTGCATATTTGCGTGCGGAGCTGTCTGAAGCCCAGAGCCCGCTGTTGTGTTGTATAGTGCTGCCTCCGGCGTTGACCAGATAACTTACCGTTGCAGACACACTGGTGTCTGAGTCTTGTTCAGGTTCATGTTGTGTGTTGACCTGATCAGTTGTGTCGTTATAGGCGTCTTCGGAAGTGTGATTCTGGTTTTCATTAGCCTGCTGTGAATCCTCTGAGTCAACACTGTCTGTTTTGATCGTCTGCTGAAAGTCTCGATCTGTATTTTCAGTATCGACAGAGTCTTCTTCGCTGACTGTATCCTGACTGGTGTCAACAGTGTCAACAGTATCATCAACTGAATCAACTGAATCAACTGAATCAACTGCATGGTCTGTGCTGTTGGTCAGCGCGATAATTTCAATGCCTTTTACAGACGGGTTTTGAATCACACCAACAAACCGGATATCAAGCGTACTGTCCGACGTAAGCTCTATTGATTTTTTTACCGCTGTGAAGCCACCGGCCTCGGTATATATATCAATATTTTTGATTTGTTCCTGCTCAAGGGTGACATCAAACACCCGGCCTCTCGGCTTCATTGCTCCGGACCAGATTTCTGCAAAATACAGGTTGACCAAATATTTTCCAGGTGTAACCGGAAATTTCCAGTGCATGGGGGACTGATTGCCGTGGTACCAGCGTTCGGATTGGAATACTGCCGTAGGCACTGAGTTATCGATACCGTTTCGGTTTATAGCAGTGGGCTTTCCCCAAATGTTACCGTTGCTAACGTAAGACTTTGCTGCGTTGTCGCTTATCCAGCCCTGGCCGAGAGCGCCGCCACCTGCATTAACCCGGTATACCATGGTCGGGACTGCAATGTTGTTGGCAGTCTCTTGTGTCTGATTGTCCTGATCGTTGTCGGCTTCACTTTCGTTGCTGCTATGGTCGTCCACAGTAGCGTTGTTGTTGTCGTCGGTGTAGGTGGTACCGTACAGCGTGTCGAGATTCCAGGTAGCGCCTTTTTCATGACACCGGTTGCCAGTGTAGTTGTGCAGT
>CAYZVB010000246.1:5750-8479 GCA_964481315.1 uncultured Granulosicoccaceae bacterium | reverse complement strand
GTGTGGCCCTGACTTAAGTAAAGAAGTATTCGAAAGTTAATTATTTTCGGTGGCGTATTGATATATGGAAACTCAGCCGAACCCACTCGGTATCAACCCGTCTACAATGAGGTTTTTAGCATTATTACTCAGTGTCTTACCTTCGATCTATGACACTGAAGTTCATCAGGGCTGCAATACCGTAACGCGTACTGTACCTGCTTCCGCTATCTCCCGTCCGGAGTCGTCCGGGCGGGGAACTACCGCCGCTGCCGGTAGCGTCGGTCGAGTGCTCTATGCAAAAAGTGCTGTACTTACTGTGCCAAACACTGATCACCAATATGCGGTATTGAGCCAGCAGCAACTGCACGTGGGTGACCAGCTATTCGTGTGTGATAACGGGTTTGCAAGTTTACAGCTGGCAGACCATGGGGTTAACAACATTCAACCGGGTACCAGAGTGAAAGTCACCCGCAAAGGTTTTAAAATATACCCACTGTCTACTTCATCCAGTGCGCCATCCTTTGATATACAAATGCCTTACCTCTCCGCCGCTGTTCGCGGTTAGCACCTTCCATTGCAGTAAGCCTTGGCAGTCGTTAGTCCAGCCGTGTCGTGATTCCTGCACAAACAATCGCTAAAGTTTATGAACAACCATGCCTGGCAAATTAACTGATCAGGCATGACCGTGCTCACTACCTGACAGCTATCGCGCAGACTTTCAGGTCAACACCCGCACTGGCGAGCCCTCTGCAAATTTTTCGACGGCCTCGACGGTTTGGCGCCACACTTCTGTCATAGCCTCATGCGAAGCCCAGGCGACGTGGGGTGTAAGAATAAAGTTGGGGTATTCAAGCACCTTAAGTAATGG
The DNA here is from genome assembly GCA_964481315.1 of uncultured Granulosicoccaceae bacterium. Classification (GTDB taxonomy): domain Bacteria; phylum Pseudomonadota; class Gammaproteobacteria; order Granulosicoccales; family Granulosicoccaceae. Next base: position 7,629 of record CAYZVB010000246.1, on the reverse strand, counting down.
GTTGTCCGGATGCGGTGGCTCCTGGCTTAATACATCAAAACCTGCCCCGGCGATGAGCCCGTTATCCAGCGCTTTTACCAGCGCTGCCTCGTCAACAAGTCCGCCGCGCGACGTGTTAATTAAAAGCGGCTTGCGTTTCATGGTCTCAAACTCTGGCGTTGAGATCATATGATGTGTAGCGGGCATTAGCGGAGCATGGCAGGTGATCACGTCACTGGTTTCAAGTACTTCTTCCCAGGGTGTATATAGCGGGCCCTGTCCGGTGACGCCCTTGTGCGAAGCGAACACGGGCTCCATACCAAAGGCATGTGCAATTCTCGCAACGCTCTGACCAATCACCCCTTCGCCTAAAATACCGATGCGGGAGCCGGCGAGGTCTTTAATAGGGTGGTTAAAGAAACAGAACTGATCAGCCTTTTGCCACTCTCCATCGACCACGTCCTGACGGTAAGCGAGAATGCTTCGCCGCAGAGCAAGAATAAGCGAAAATGTGTGCTCAGGCACTGTGTTTCCTGCATATCCTCGAACATTAGAAACAGTAACGCCGGCCTGCCTGCACGCTTTCAGGTCAATAACATCATAGCCAGTTGCAGCAACAGATATCATTTTCAGTTTCGAGGCAGTAGCAAGTTGTTCAGAACCAATAGGCGCTTTATTGGTAATAACGATGTCAGAGTCTGTTATGCGCTCTGCAACCTGTTCAGGTGATGTTCGATCATATTCCAGCCACTCGTAGTTGATACACGGGTGTACGATATCAACAGACGGTCCGATGGTGCTTCTGTCGAGGAATGTTATTTTCACAATTGGTAACCTGGCGTGTTGGAGGTGCTGGAGTTAGATCAGAGCGAGTGAATCATGTGATTACAGAACGGGAAGTACTCCCCGGTCTGTAAACACGATGACGTTCCCTGTCATCTGCTCGGGAAGTGCTCAGGCTACTGCTTTGGCTCTTAATTCTGTGCTTTGTATTGCCTGTGCATAAAACAGTTTCAGTGACTCAGTAGCTGTTCGTACAGACACATCGGCGCCGAGTTCAATCATCGCCTTCACAAACAAGGTGACGATTTCGGTGACGGACTCTTTACTTAGTTGATTTAGAATGCCAATCCTAACCTGCACCGGCTCGCCGAGAGTGGGCCAGATACCGAAACCCTGTGCACGACAGTGTTGCACCAGTTCCATTTCACGCCCGGCAAGCTGTTCCGGCAGATTCAAGACAATGAGACTGGGCATGTTTGATGTCACCCGACATCCGACGGCTTCAACGGCTTTTCGCAGCGCTGCTTCATGAAATAGATAGCGTGAAGAGCGCACTGCAACCGTCTCTGCCAGTGTTAAGCGTAATGCCTCGTGAAATGCCGCGACTGCATACGCAGAGTGAGTGCGGTGATAGGCAGGTTTATCAACATCTTTGCCGTCAACGATCCCCCAGTGTCTTGCTTCAAGAATAGGATGATGTACAAACGTTCTTGCACCGCTGCTGTTCAGTACATCGATGTATTTATCGGTAAAGCTCACCGGGGCATAGGTGAGTGGCAAACAGCAAATACCCTTTTGCGGGCAGGATGCCCACGCTGCAACCCCCGGGTAGTCGTCGATTGAAAAATCCTCAATACCAAGTGATGAAACAGCATCTACCAGGCCCAGTACGTTGTTGCGGACACAGGCGTCAGAGAATGCCTGCAGGTCATTGATTCGTCCAGACCCGGTTTCGTAATGCGCCATAAAAGCCCATTTCGGCTTGTGTAATGCGAGCGCTCCACCGATGACACCGGCGCTGACCGACTCGCCGTGTGGTACCTCAATGGTAGTAACAGAGGCAGCCTTCGGATCCAACGGATTGTCGGCAAGTTCCTCTGCCGTTGCGGCCTTCATG
>CAYZVB010000246.1:0-5740 GCA_964481315.1 uncultured Granulosicoccaceae bacterium | reverse complement strand
GTCAACGCGTCGATTCCGGAAAACGTACCGTTAACAAACGCAACCACTTTGTCGCCTGGCATTACCGCGCTCATCATCGCATCCAGTCCACTCCAGCCGGTGCCTGCCACGCCGAAGGTGTACAGGTTGCTGGTCTGAAACACCTCCCTGAGCATGAATTTGCATTCAGACATGCCACGAAGCACGTCGGCGTGCATGTGATCGGCCACACCGGTCTGCGCAAAGCGCTCCAGCACCCTGGGATCAGTGTTGCCCGGTCCGGGACCTGCGGCGAGTGTATGTGGGATATGTAGTGGTTTGAATAGTTGTTGTTTCATGTGACCTCCTGCTGGTGTAGCGGGAGTATCAGTTGCGGGTCAATTTGCAGCAACGTCAAATACTACTGATTCGAAGAGTCTATAGTATAGTGAAAATACCACCCATATTAGCAGGTAGCCTATACGATGAAGCGAAACCTCGTGGCTGCCGACCAGTCTTGGCGGTTGCTAAGGGGTGTCGTTTAAGTTTGCGTTGAATGTGGCATTTGGCACAGCAAACGCCTGTTTCAAATTGAGCAGAAGCATATAGAACGCCTCTGGAGTGTTGCGCAAATTCTGGAATGCAAACCTGATGCGGTGGATGGGAGTAGCCGCTGGATGGCCCGGTAAATCAACGCAAACAGAGGATTGATCGTGAACTCACCGTGGCGCAAAGTAACGGGGGGAGTAGGGTGTAGGAAAGTGCGATTTCTGGAAACGCGCCGGGAGGCTGTGGAGCAATACGCTATCGACTGCTAATTGCCTGGTTAACCGCAAATAACCCAAACGTCTGTGAGAGCTACTAAAGAGATGCGGCATCGATTGGCCGGTGCCGCACCCCGGGGGAAAGCAGTTAAGCTGGCTTTGCTGCGTATGCGCTGCACCATGCTTCAGCAGGGACAAGATTCTCCGGGAAGATACTGCAAAGACCTTTGCTATCGTCGGACGCGGTGTAAAGCAGGCAACCGCTACATTTGGCATCTGTTTCTGTGACCGCCTTATACTGCAGTTGCTTTGCAGTAGCAGATTCCGGATCAACCATTGGTTTGTCGCCGGCATGAGACGGTAATTGAGCAACCACCATTGCTGCAGGGACAGCGAGCACGCCCTGACCTAACTTTTTGGTAAACTCTCGACGCGAGATTTTTGACACGTTAAACGCTCCTGATAGTTATGAAAAGTTGTTGTTGTAATTTACGCAGTGGTTTTCGTAGCGGATCACCTTAGGTTTAATCTCACGGCACCACCCAGAGCCAACCCGTGTTCCAACCGGAAACACCTGCCCATACGCTAGAATAAGGTTGCTGAAAAAGGGTTGGTTGTACTCTTATCGTGTGTGTTAGTGGTTAAAGCGATGGCAATGGTAACCATTGCGTTCACTGCTTGCGCTCGTACATCAACACGCGTCACCCCGATACTTATCGATTCATTCCAGAGGATGCACATGGCTACACTGCTTGATCACTCGCAACGATATGCACTGTCAAACGAATTGCACGCGCGACCGTTTCCAGCGTTGTCTGCGCCAAAGTCGGCGGCGTATCTTGCCATCAAGCCGGAGAATCCGAATGCAACCCGCGATCGTCAGGCTGACAGGCAGCATTTAATAGCATTACTCGATCGGTATGGTGCAGCCCATCCGCAACCCGATGCAACACACTACTTCAGTGATCTTGGAAACTATCAGTTGCGGTGGGAAAGCCATACAGAGTTTTTCACTTATACGCTGATCGGTGCCACTGAAAACGACGATCAGTGGTCGGCTGATCTGTTTGATATTTACCCGAATGAGTGGCTGGGTGAAGCCCCCGGGGCGCTCATAGCCTCAGCGCTGGTACGTATTGAATCACCAACCGAAGTTGCGGAAATGCATCGCAGGTTGTCAAAGTGGTTCGTGCCGGAGAGTCTCGCCGTTAGTAACGTGCTGGAAGGTTGCCTGGTGGTGTGCAGTGATTTTCGTATTGATCATAGCGGTCATTCACGATTTGCGGTGTTTTCCACGCCAGAAGTTGATGAACGCCGAACGGGCAGAGTGGTGCAGCAGCTGTGCGAGATTGAAACCTACAAAACCATGGCCATGCTCGGTTTTAGTCACGCAAAGGATATTGCTCCGAAGATGGCCGAAATGGATAACCTGTTTTTACAGCTGACTTCTGAAGTGAGTGGTTCGTTAAACGATCCCGATTCAACGCTACATGCCTTGCTGGAAGTGTCTGCCGAACTCGAGCGTACAGTGGCACAATCGTCGTTTCGTTTCGGCGCTACCACGGCGTATGAGTCAATTGTTTATCAACGCGTACAGGGATTGCGCGAAACACAGTTTGCCGGATTGCAAACCATGGGTGACTTCATGAGCCGCCGCTTCGACCCGGCCATGCGCACCATAAAGTCGACACAGGACAGACTACTAAAAATGGCTGATCGCGCGCAGCGTGCTGCAGACATGTTGCGTACCCGTGTCGATGTACAGAGATCAGCACAAAACCAGGCATTGCTGCAATCGATGGATAAAAGGGCAGGTGTGCAACTACGACTGCAGCGCACGGTTGAAGGATTGTCGGTTGTGGCAATCAGCTACTACGCGGTTAACCTGGTCATGTTTGTACTGGGGCCGCTGGTAGAAAAGCTAAACCTCCCGGGCCTTGTCGTTAAAGCACTGGCTACACCGGTGGTGCTGCTGTTGGTGTGGCTGCTGATGCATCAGTTAAAGCGCAACATGTTGCCTCGCAATGACAACTGATGAGTCGTAATCAGGTACGCTCGCAGTAGCGGAGGTTCTGCCGCGCGGGCTGCTAAGCCTCGTTGCCGGTATGAAATGCGGGGCTGTACTTATGCAGCGCTTCAATCATATGAGATACCTTGTCCGGATCAACATGCTGGTGAATGCCATGCCCCATATTAAAAATATGGCGGTGCCCGTGTCCGTAACTTTCAAGCACGTTTTTAACTTCCGCTGTAATGGTATCGTCTGAGCCGTACAGTACACCCGGATCCATATTGCCCTGCAACGCCACCCGGTTTTGTGTCAGTTGCCGTGCCTGTTGCAAATCGATCGTCCAGTCGACACCGACACCGTTACACCCGGTGTTAGCAATATCGGTAAGCCATGGTCCGGCGTTTTTAGTAAATAGCGTAACTGGTGTGGTTGGATGGGTAATCTTGACTTGATCGACGATCAGTTGCATGTACTTCAGTGAATACTCACGGTAGCCTGCTGGCGTAAGAATACCGCCCCAGGTATCAAACACCATCAGTGCCTGCGCTCCGGCTTCGACTTGCGCACGCAGGTAGGCAATGGTGCTGCTGGCAACTTTGCTCAGCAGTAAGTGCAACGCATTATTGTCGCCATACATTAAGCGCTTAATGTGCTGGTAGTCCTTGCTGCTGCCGCCCTCAACCATGTAGGTGGCGACGGTCCAGGGGCTGCCACTAAATCCAATCAACGGCACACTGCCATCCAGTTCATGGCGAATTAATCTGACAGCGTCCATCACATAGCCCAATTCGATTTCAGGGTCGGGTATACGCAGCTTCTCGATATGTTTCGGTGTGCGTGCAGGGTACCTGAATCGCGGGCCTTCTCCGGCCTCAAAGTACAACCCCAGCCCCATGGCATCGGGTACCGTTAAAATGTCGGAAAACAAAATGGCAGCATCGAGGTCAAAGCGCCTCAGCGGCTGCAGTGTTACCTCGCAGGCAAGCTCCGGCGTGCCGGCAAGGTTCATGAAATTCCCTGCCTGGCGGCGTGTTTCAAGGTATTCCGGCAAATATCTGCCTGCCTGGCGCATTATCCAAACCGGGGTACGGTCCACCGGGTCGCCATTAAGCACATCGAGCAGGCGTGTGTTTTTTACAGTTTCTGCCTCGTCTTTAGACAGGGGGCGGTGCTGCACAACGTCGGCTGTAGACATTAGCTAGCCTGGATTATTCATGAGGATTCGGCGTTCAGCGGAAATCTGGCAAAACAGGTCGGCCGATCGTCCGAGAAACGCGGCCCGCCACGAGCCGAGGAGGACGGGCCGAAATGTGAAGCCAGATTTTCTTCTGACATCGAATAGACACACTGTCTTTTTAAAGAGAAGCCTATAAAGTGGATTAGAACTGTATATGTACAATTTTGTCCGCATTTGCTCGTCGCCTTATGAATGATCCAGGCTAGTAAGCTGGTTCGAGCCTGGAGCTTACCGGCACCTCGTGTTTATTCGCCGGTATCGTATACAGAGATACAAAAGCATAAGCGGCTTTCGCCATGCCACCAATTCGCCTTGCCCCGCCAACAAAACCGCCCTGCTGCTTTGCAAGGCTTATTGTCATTGATGCCTGTTGTAACCGTTGCAGGTTTTTTTGCCAGCGAGGGTGTTCAATATCAAGTGTAATCGGAAATACCTGTTTTGATATTTCAGAGGTTTTTTCGAACACAGAATGGCCGTACCAGTCCGGATCAACACCGAGCGCTTTGTGGAACACTGGCCGTTGATGGTCGCGCACGTGCATGGTTGAATATACAGCTGTTAGGAAAAATTTAATCCACAACACGTTTAAGCCGGACGTAAGTTTTTTATCCGTTTTCATTAACAGCGCAAATGCCTCGCCGTGGCCAAACTCATCGTTGCACCATTCTTCAAACCACTTAAAAATCGGGTGAAAGCGATATTCAGGGTGTTTTTGCAGGTGCCTGAATATTGTTATGTATCGCGCATAACCGATTTTCTCTGACAGGTAGGTGGCGTAAAAAATAAATTTGGGGCGGAAGTATGTGTACTTTTTCTTTTGCGTTAAAAAGCCCAGGTTAACCGCAATACCCGCTTCGCGAAGCGTGCTGTTTATAAACCCTGCGTGTCTGGCCTCATCGCGTGCCATTAACCCGAACAGGAGCTAATTAAAAAATCGATAAACTCCTTCTTTAATTCAGGCTCCATGTTATCCCAGTCAATGGGGTCCCAGTCGTCACCTTTTTTAAAGTGATGGCGGTTCGGGTCAGACTTCATACGCGCAATTAACTCATCCCAGTCTTTCCTGACCGGTGTTACGTCAATACGGTCCAGTTCGTCAAAATTCGTGGTATAAAAACGCGGCGTTAACAGCGTATCCTGCATGGCGACTGCGGTAGCTTGTTCAGAGCTTGTTGCACCGTCAAAGCGGTCTGTATTTGCAGCCTGTTTTGTCATGGGAGTCGAGGGTGGGGCGGACGGTACATCGGTTCGATTACTCACAGAATGGCCTCCTCGCTAAACGAAAATTCGCATAGCTCCATAAATTCACGATCGCCGGTCAGTCTTGTCCATGCACGCTCCAGTGCACTGGCGCGAAGAATGGTTGCCGTGCGTTTTTCGGTCACAATTTCGCCATAGGGGGCGAGAATTTCAGGTCCTTGCACCTGCACCTCGTCACCGGGGTGAAGCACCGCCCCATTGTCGAGCCGAAGATGAGCATGGAGACTTTCAAATCGGTGACTGATTTCTACCGTGCAGGGGGCCTGCTCGCGTTCCCGGGTTATCCAGCCCATGAATCCTCTCGCCTGTCTAAATTCTTTGACACTATAAGCCAGTAAAATATAATAGACAAGTGATGTGTCAAATATAATTGACAGTTATCTGGGATTCGAGTTGCAGTTTGTAGCGTGAAAGTCGAATCTGGCCGGTTTTTGCGCTGTAATGTGTACTCAGGAGTCTGCGAGGCAGAACCTCCGCTACTGCGAGCGCACCGGATTGCGCCTGAATAGG
>CAYZVB010000245.1:6854-8488 GCA_964481315.1 uncultured Granulosicoccaceae bacterium | reverse complement strand
CCATGAGGTGTCAAGCGTTCCGTCACTATTCATCTGCATCAGCATCAGATCACTGCCTTTTACACCGAGGACTGCAATCTTGCCGTTGGTAAGGAGTTGTATGTCGGTGGCGTTATCGTAGGATCCGGAGTCGTACTTGAATACACCGTCGCCACCTCCGAAGCTGGTATCGGTGCTGCCGTCGGCATTAAGCCTTGCCACCACCACATCCAAATTAACAGCACCATTGGTGCTGCCGGATAGCAGAATCCTGCCATCTTCCTGAATTCTGATTTTGGTAAAGCTGTCTTCATTATCCAGTCCGAAACTTACAAAACCTGCGAGACCGAATGACGTATCGATTGATCCATCTGTGTTGAACCTCGCAACCACAAAATCTGTGTCAGTCCCGTTGTCTGCATACCCGCCAATGACAATCTTTCCATCGGGTTGTATTGCGATGGCTTCGGCAGCATCTTCGGTGTTGATGCCGAAGACATCCAGGCTGGTTAGTCCTTCTCCGATAAAAAAGGTGGGCGCATCGTTGGCCTGGTTGACGGAGATATTGACGGTATTGCTGACTTCTGGCCGATCTGTTGCAAGGGCAGCGACTTCATCTGCAGTGATTGCACGTGAATATATTCGTACGTCATCGATGGAGCCTGTAAAGTCAAAGCCGCTGAGGCCATCGCCAGTGCGACCAATGTACGAATCCGGACTGTTATCGTACTCAATCGGCAGAGTGGCAGGGTAGGTACTGATAGCGTGTCCGTCGACAAACAGCGTCATCTCCTGAGATGTCGAGTCTATTGTCATTGCCACATGGCGCCAGCCTGTGCCGAGTAAACTCTGCTCTGAAGTAAGGATGGTACTAGTGCCACCTGACTCGTAGTAAGCCGTAAGACGTCCGTCTGTTTCGAGGTACAGTGCCGGGCTGGTACCCAGGGAAACGATGCTTGCCCCCAGGGTATCGGTGCCGGTAGCGTCGATCCATGCAGAAAGTGTAATGTCTGCGGGTTCGCCCAGTAATCCGGAGATCCGTACATAGTCGTCGAGACCATCCAGACTCAACACCTCACCGCGGGCAGGGTCATTGATTATGTTTGCATTGCCATTCAGTACGCCGTGGTCGGCGGCACTGGCACTCTGGTCGTTTGTGCTTCCACCGTCGAACGAGTAAGCACCCTCAAGTTTGGCGTCGAATCTGGTTTTCACCAGCAGGGTATCGGTGCCATTGAAGTTTTTGTGTGGCAGATAGTTCATGCCATCAAGCGCGGTGTTAATGGCAGATTCAGTCCCCTCTATAGTCATAATCGCGCTACCGTCCGAACCGCGCACTAAACTAATGCCAGTGGTGGTCGCAAGTGTCAGCATGCCGCTATTAACCGCAAGGTCGACCTGAATCGGGCTGTCGTTTGAGCTTAGTGTGTCACCAATAACAACGGCGTTGCTGTTAGCTGTGCTAAAAGTCAGTACAGTGTCTTCAGCAGTCGATTGGCTAATTGGTACAACAATATCGCCCTCGGCCAGATTGATGAGGGGGATTTGTACCGTTTCTACATAGGGGCCTGCTACCGGATCAGTAATTTGTACATCAACCGTAAGGACCGGTGTGCTTTCAAAGTCCAGCGATGTTGGATCTAATACAGTTATGT
>CAYZVB010000245.1:0-6844 GCA_964481315.1 uncultured Granulosicoccaceae bacterium | reverse complement strand
TGCCGGTCACGGGGTCAATGTCAAAAGCCCCGCCGGCATTATCTGTTAGCAGATACGTGTAGGTATCATCGCTGTCAGCGTCGGTGATCTGCGAGAGTTCTGCGGCGACGGTACCCGGCGGTGAGTTTTCATTCAGGGCAGGGGTGAATAGTCTCGCAACAATCGCGAGGTCGTCCCCGTCCTGATTAAACGATTTCCACACAGCTGCAAGTTTTCCATCGGTCAGTTGCGTGATTACAGGGTTTGCCTGCGATGACGCAGTGAATGCGTTTAACTGAAATTAAATGCTTCTGTTTACCGCCTCTGAGCTGCCAGGATTTCTTCGTTAGAGCAAATAATTGACGCAATGGATAGGCCGGGTGCGTTGACTTGAAAATGTGAATCGTTTTAAATAATGTCCAACGTTTTTGAGAATATTCGCTTTTCTAATGTTCGGCTGGGACAATAACGACCAACAAACTGTGGTGAATGCACTGGCGTCTGCACTGCGCCGGGATATCTCATTCGGAGTGCTGGCACCCGATCAAAAACTCAAAATTGAAGACCTTCGTGCCCGCTATGGAGGCTCGAAGCACTCATTGCGCGAAACACTGCGACTGCTGAGTGCTGAAGGGCTGGTGGAGGCGGTGGCGCAGCGCGGTTTCCGCGTGACATCTGCCACCCCCGATGACCTGAGCGATATCGCGCTGATACGCACTGAGGTTGAAAAGCTTGCGCTGGCCCGTGCAATGGAGTTCGGCGATGTGCAGTGGGAAGGGCGGGTAATAGCGTCTCACCACGCGCTGCAAAAAATAGAATCGCAAATTGACAGGCAGGTTAACGACCTAACGGCGCTGGAGTGGGACGAGGCATACCGAACGTTTTCAGCATCAATGTTTGATGCCTGCCAAAGCCCGAGACTTATCGATTTACAAAGAAAATATTTCGATCAGAGTCGGCGTTTCAGGCTGGCACTATTGCGCGAGGGTCGGCTCGACTTTACCGCACGACGCCTGCGCCATCAGGCGCTGGTCGATGCAGTTACCGCACGCGATACCGTCGCTGCCACAGAATTGTTGCAGCAGGATATTAATGCGGAGTTACAAATCTCTTGATTCACACATTACCCAACACCGGAGGAATACCATGGTCACACTGAATCGCCGCAAGGCACTTGCTTTACTGGGCGGTGCAACACTGGTCGCTGGTGGCGTAGCTACACCGGCCTTAGCTGCAAAAAAGAAGGTCAAAGTCGGCGCACTGCGCTTTACCTCTCACTCTGCCAGTTTCATTGCGCTTGAGCGCGGCTACTTTGCCGACGCCGGCCTTGATGTCGAATTTGAATTCTTTCAGGCGGCACAGCCGATGGCGGTGGCTATTGCCAGTGGCGATATTGATTACGCGGTAACTGCTGTATCCGGCGGGTTAATCAGTCTTGCGCAGAAAGGTGCCATTAAAGTGATTGGTGGTGCGTTGAGTGAAGAAGCCGGTATTGATGGACAGAAAATTCTGGTGTCAGATGCAGCGTATCAGGCTGGCATGCAATCACCGAAAGATCTGGATGGTGCTTCGTGGGCAGTGACTCAGTCGGGATCGTCTTTTCACTATATGGGAGCCAAAGTCGCCGCGGCAGAAAACGTGGCGCTGAAGTTTAAACCGCTGCAAAAGGTTGGCGCTATTATTGGTGCGTTGAAGTCGGGGCAGGTAGACGCCTGGTCTATCGTGCCGCACATTGCAAAGCCGTTGTCCGGTTCCGGTGCGGTACACATCATTGGAAACGTTGGTGACTACGTGCCTGACTATCAGGTGACTACCGTGTTTACTTCAGCAAAGAATGCCGCAGACAACCGTGAACAGACAGAACAGTTTTTACAGGCGTTTTCGCGCGGTGCCGATGACTATGCCGCCGCCATGATTGACCGTGCAGACGGCGATAAAGGTGTCGATGACATGGTCGACCTGATCCACAAGTATGTTTACACCGACCGCCCCAGAGAGAAAGCAGCACCTTCAATAATCAATGGCACTATGCGAATTAACAGTGGTGCAGCATTGAATATTGCTTCCATTAAAGACCAGCTCGCATGGTTTCAATCGGAAGGACTGGTTGATGAGTCGATTACTATCGACACACTGGTTGATCCTTCCTACGTTGAGATTATTGGCGGATAACTCCGCTGACTCAGGATGGAAATTGAGCTGGCCGGTATAAGTCATCGCTACGATGACTTTGAAGTCCTGCGGGATATCTCACTGAGTATTCCGGACGGGCAAATCGTGTGTATTGTCGGTCCTTCCGGTTGCGGTAAGTCGACATTGCTGCGGTTTGTCGGTGGCCTGGAACGGCCATCGGCGGGTCAGGTGTTGCAACTGGGTGAACTGCCACCCGATTGCCTGAATCCGTTAACGTATATATTTCAGGACTTTGCACTGCTGCCGTGGCGGACAGTGGCCGGCAATGTGTCACTGGTGCTGGAAGATCACGGCATACGTGGCCGCAAAGCCAAAGTAATCATCGACGATGTATTAAACCGTACACGGCTGACCGACTTTGCCGGCGCACTGCCAAGGCAGTTATCTGGCGGAATGAAGCAGCGGGTGGCTATAGCGAGGGCATTGGCAGTCAACCCTGCGGTACTGCTAATGGACGAACCATTATCTGCGCTGGACAGTCAGACCCGTGAGTTGCTGATGGACGATCTGGTTATGTTGTGGTCGCGGCAACCGTTTACCGCGCTGTATGTAACACACAATCTGGCCGAGGCAGTACGGCTCGGGCATCGGATTGTGGTTTTGTCGCGACGTCCCGGCTGTGTGCGTGAAATTATAGAAATTGATAAACCACTAACCGAACGCAGTTTCGGTGACCCGGAGCTTGATGCATGTCAGAAACAGCTCTGGCAACTGATGCGCGATGAAGCCCGTGCCGCCGATGCGGAGTTGCTTGATGTCTGACACGGGTGCGGTTCGGGAAGTATCGTTTCGCGGTGGTGGCTTTTCACCGAAGCCGCGCCGCTGGGTTGGTGTGGTCGTCTTCATTGTGCTTATCGCGCTGGCGGAGTGGGGCACACGTACCGGCTGGATATCTGCGTTAACACTGCCAAAACCCAGTGATGTGTTGCAAACCTTTGGCGAACTGTACAGCAGCGGTTTGTTGTTTAAACACCTTATTCCATCTTTGCTAAGGCTTGCTGTCGGTGCGGCTATTGGTGTTAGTGTGGGTGTGACAGTCGGGGTACTAATCGGTTTGTTTTCATACGTGCGCTCCGGCCTTGTGCCATTGGTTGCAGCGATCTTTCCAATCCCGAAAATTGCGTTGTTGCCACTGTTTGTTATTTGGTTTGGTATTGGTGAAGGGTCGAAATATGCGTTAATTGCGTTCGGTACTTTTACACCAACAGTGGTTGCAACCTATGGAGCAGTGGACAACGTCGATCGCACGTTAATTCGTATGGGGCAGAGCTTCGGGTTGTCGTGGTTGTCTATTGTGCGAAAAATAGTTTTACCCGGTGCCATGCCCGGCATACTCTCGGGGCTGCGCATTAGTCTTGCGATTGCAATTATCCTGTTGGTGGCTGCCGAAATGTTAGGTGCAGAGTACGGTATTGGTGCATACATCCTTGAAGCAGGGTCGTTGTACGATCTTGAACGGCTGTTTGTCGGTGTGATTATTCTTTCAGTGCTAGGTGTGGTGGTCAGTGCGCTAATTGGTATAGCCGAACGGCGATTGCTTGACTGGCGTGTATAGGATTGCTTCGTACGCCTGATGTTCTTAAACTTAAGAAATTACGCTGCGGTGTACGCTTTAAGTGTTGCTGCCACGCCATCGTCCCACAGTTGTGTTAGCCAGTGGCAAAATGACTCTGAAAAATGCTGATTATTCTGCAGGTCACCATAGGTGTTCTGCTGTTGTAACCATAGCATTGGTTCTGCCTTTGCACGCTTTGCGACAGCGTTGATTTCTTCCCAGAACGGGTCATTTGGCTCAATGACAGTTCCGTCTTCGCGGGTGCCGTCACACATTCTTGCCCACAGTGCCTGTACCAGGCTGAGCCCCTCGATTGAAGCATCTGCGGCAAGTGCGTCACGTAGTATTGGCAGCACAAATCCGGTGTGGCGGGATGAACCATCAAAAGCAACACGCCTGGTGGTGTCGAGAATGGCCGGGTTCGCAAAGCGTTCTGCAATTAGCTTTACATAGGCAGATGGCGTCATGTCCGGTACCGGTTTTACGTACGGCGCAATCTCTTCGTTTTCAACCTTGTTAAACATGTCTGCGATCAGCGGGTTGGCCATGCAGTCGGCAATGGTTTCCATGCCCAGTAGTTCACCGGCGTTGGCCAGTACCTGATGGCCGGCATTCAGGATGCGTATCTTCATGGTTTCGTAGTCGTGCACGGCGTCGGTAAACGTCGCGCCGGCTAAGTCCCAGTCGGGTCTGTCATTGCAGAATTTGTCTTCAATTACCCATTGGCGGAAGCGTTCGTGCGTCACCGGGGCGGCATCGTCTATACCGAAACTTTTAGCCAGGTTAATTTTGTTGTCGCCGGTGGCCGGGACAATGCAGTCGACCATCGAATTCGGGAAGCTGCAATGCGTATTGATCCAGTCTGCAAAAGCCGGATCTGTAAGCCTCGCCAGTGATACGACGGTACTTCGAAGGATGTCGCCGTTGCCTTGCAGGTTATCGCAGCACAACCCTGTAAATGGACTGATGTTGTTGTCGTGGCGCAATCTTAATGCGGCAATGATCGCTCCAAAGGCAGTGCATGGCGTAGTGGGGTTTTGTGCATCGTGAAGAATGTCGGGGTGGTTTGCATCAAAGGTTTGGGTAGTTGGGTTGATGTAGTAGCCGCCCTCGGTAACCGTTAGTGCAACAATACGAATCGCAGGGTCTGCCATTTGCGTGATCAGCGGCTTGTTGTCTGCCTGTACCTCAATGTAGTCGATCATCGAGCCGACAATTTCCACGGCGTGGCCTGACGGGTCGAGTTCGATAAGTGTAGTGAGGTAGTCCTGTGCGGCGAGCTTGCTGCGCTGAACTTCGTCGTATGGTCTTATGCCGGCGCCAACAATTGCCCAGTCGGTGGCACGGCCACGCTGCAGCAATTGCTGTAGATACCAGGCCTGGTGCGCGCGATGGAAGTTGCCAAGACCAATATGAACAATGCCGGGTGAAAGTTGACTTCTGTTGTATTGCGGCTTGATGATGTTGTCCGGTAACTCTGACAATGTGTCTTTGCCAAGGGCTACCGGTGGTGTTGCCTGAGTATTGATGTGTGTCATGAATCTATCCATTGTTTGCCGCATACGATATATATGGCGGCAACAATGAGTACTTTAGTTCAGTAGCCGGAATTCAGGGAGCCGGGCAAGGTTATTTCGATAGTTGAGTACACCTAACAGGGCACGATTTGTCAGTCGATGCGAATTCCATCGTGATCGAACATGTGCAAATGATTGAGGTCAGGGCTGACTATAACGCTGGCACCGTAATCAAGATCGAGTTCACCGTCAGCGCGCACGGTTAAGGTGTGGTCAATGCCTTCGCACTGGACATGTAAAAACGTATCCGACCCCAAATGCTCAGACACACCAACAACGCCTGCCCAGCCCTCGCCGTGTGTCGATATGCTGAGGTGCTCAGGGCGAATACCGATGGTGTGTGCGTTATGTTTGATTGCTTCAGGGCCTTCGATAAGATTCATTTTCGGGCTGCCAATAAAGCCTGCTACAAATTTGTTTGCCGGTTTGCGGTACAGCTCAAGCGGGCTGCCCACTTGTTCGATTACGCCTGCCTGTAACACGACGATTTTATCGGCCATGGTCATGGCTTCTACCTGATCATGTGTGACATAGATCATGGTGGTGGCCAGACGCTTGTGAAGTTCACTGATTTCAAGCCGCATGCCGACACGCAGTGCAGCGTCGAGGTTTGATAATGGCTCGTCAAACAAAAACGCTTCCGGCTCACGCACAATGGCACGACCAATAGCGACGCGCTGGCGCTGACCGCCGGAGAGTTGGCCGGGTCTGCGGTCGAGGTAGTCGGTTAGGTTGAGTACGCTGGCGGCGTCTTCGACTCGCTGTTTAATTTCGGCTTTGTCAAGCTTTGCCATACGCAACGGAAATGCGATGTTTTTGCGAACCGACATATGCGGGTACAGTGCGTAGGATTGAAAAACCATGGCAAGACCGCGCTTTGCCGGTGGTACTGCGGTGGCATCCTGATCATTAATTCGTACAACGCCACCGCTGACGTCTTCAAGCCCTGCGATGAGTCGAAGCAGTGTCGACTTACCACACCCTGAAGGGCCTACGAATACTGCAAACTCTCCTTCTTCGATGGTCAGGTCTAACGGAGGAATCACTTCGGTACTGCCGAAGCTTTTTGATACATTATCAAGAACAATACGTCCCATGAGTCTTCCTATTTCACAGCGCCGAATGTCAGACCGCGTACGAGTTGTTTCTGACTGAACCAGCCCAGGATTAATATTGGAGCAATTGCCATCGTTGAAGCGGCGCTGAGCTTAGCGTAGAAGAGCCCCTCAGGGCTTGAGTAGCTGGCAATAAAAGCAGTTAACGGTGCAGCTTTAGCGGCAGTGAGGTTTAGTGTCCAGAAAGCTTCATTCCATGCAAGGATAACATTCAGCAGCATGGTGGAAGCGATGCCGGGGACTGCCATTGGTGTTAGTACATGGAGAATTTCGTCTTTTAAACCGGCGCCGTCCATGCGCGCTGCTTCAAGAATTTCACCGGGTATTTCGCGAAAGTACGTGTACAGCATCCAGATGATGATTGGCAGGTTGATCAGCATGAGTATGATGGTCAGACCGAGCCTGCTGTCGAGTAGTTTGAGCTG
>CAYZVB010000244.1:5859-8514 GCA_964481315.1 uncultured Granulosicoccaceae bacterium | reverse complement strand
CTGTTGCTTTCTATTAAATCGGCAACCGCCTCTGCCTGTGCAAGGTCGAGTTTGTCATTTAAAAAAGCGCGCTCGGTAAACTCACCCGGACGTGCCTGACGCGCGCCTTGTTGCAGTATGCTTGCAAGAATTTGGTCGAGCACAAACGGATTGCCGTGTGCCTGTAACTCAAGCACATCTTCACCGGTGTAGGAATCAGGTGCGGCAAAATAAAGAGCAATGCCGCGGTCGAGAAGTTCGCCGCCCGCATTGCAAAAGCCCAAATAGCGGGCAGCCCGTGGCACAAGCGTTTCGCCGGTAACAGCACTGCCAATTGCATGTGCTGCCGGACCGCTGACTTTAACCACACCAATCGCCGCTTTGCCTCTGGCGGTGGCCACGGCGGCGATGGTGTCAGCCATTGGCGGTTACTTTTCTGCCAGCACGTGACGGGTAATGTAGTACTGCTGTGCGATCGACAATGTGTTGTTCACCACCCAGTACAGCACCAGGCCGGCCGGGAAAAAGGCAAAGAATACGGTGAAGATCAGCGGCATAAACAGAAACACTTTTGCCTGAATGGGGTCGACCGGTGCAGGATTAAGCTTTTGCTGAATAAACATGGTGATACCCATAATCACCGGCAGCACATAGAACTTGTCCATCAGTGACAAATCCTTGATCCACAGTATCCAAGGCGCCTGTCGCAGCTCGACACTTTCGAGCAACACCCAGTACAGCGAGATAAATACCGGTATTTGCACAATAATCGGTAAACACCCGCCAAGCGGATTGACCTTCTCTTTTTTGTAGAGGTCCATGGTCGCCTGACCCATTTTGGCGCGGTCGTCACCATAACGTTCTTTAAGTGATGCAAGCTGCGGCTGCAATTTGCGCATACGTGCCATGGAACGGTAACTGGCTTCAGACAATTTGTAGAACAATAGCTTGATACACATCGTCACACCGACAATCGCCCAGCCCCAGTTGCCTACCAGTGAGTGAATTTTTTGCAGCAGCCAGAAAATCGGCTTGGCAATCACAGACAGGAAGCCGTAGTCGACAGTGAGATCGAGGTGCGGTGCAACTTCACTCATACGGTCCTGAATTTTCGGCCCGACAAATAAACCGGTTTTGAACTGACCGGTACTGCCTGCAGCGATCTGGATAGGTTCAGACTGCAATCCAATAATGTATCGCTGTTGTGGAGAAGACAGTGCTTTGGTGTAGATGGTGGAAGTCTCGTCCTGCGACGGAATCCACGCACCGAGAAAATAGTGCTCGATGATGGCCGCCCAGCCGCCGACCGAAGTCGTGGTATTGGATGGATCGGAGAAGTCTTCAAATTTTATTTTTTCATAGACATCGTCAGGTGTGCTGACCACGCCACCGATAAACGTGTAGATAAAGCTCTGCGTTTCATCGTCGGTTACAGGCTTTCTGCGAAGCTGGCGGTATTGATTGACACTAACCGGTGCTGCAGAGGTATTTTCAATGTCGTACTCGAGCCCTATCAGATAGCGGTCACGTTGAAAAACATAGGTTTTGGTGACTTTTAAACCGCTTTCGGATGTCCATACCATCGGCACGCGAAGTTCCGACTGCCCTGCTTCAAGCGTATATTCGCTCTGCGCTACGGTGAATTCACTGTGATGGCTGGGTGCATCGGTACCGGTCGACTGCAGGCCCGACTGTGCAACGAAATATTCGGTGTTGGCGTTGCTCATTAATACAAACGGATCGTCAGGTGTTTCAAGCGAGGTTGGGTATTGCAGCAGGCTGACTTTATTAATGTCACCACCTTTGCTGCTAATTTCGACTCTCAGGGTATCGGTGGTAACAACAATGCCAGGTGCTGCTGCTACAGCAGTTTCTGTCTCACCCGGCAGTGGTGCCGCGGTGACTGAGCCGCCGCTAACCGGTGCCGGCAGATCATCACCCGGGACAACCTGGGCGGTTTCTGTCTGGTCTATTACACCCGGATTTACCGTGGATGTTACAGCCGGGGTTGCAGCGTCTGTGGTGCTTGCCGGCGGTGGCTTTGGACCGTAATCTATTTGCCACGAGGTCCACACCTGCAAAAGTAAAAATCCCAGTGCGGCCCACAACAGGATGCGCTGATTATCCATCGATATCACCCGGATTGTTATGCGAACCACGGCACTGCCCTGCAGTGACCGATGGTTCTTTTTTATTGGTTACATGTGTGTCCGGTTCTGGGACCGGATCGTAGCCGTGCGATCCAAATGGATGGCAACGACTCAACCGCTTCAGACCAAGCCATAGCCCACGGCAGGTACCATGATATTGTATTGCAGTGAGCATATATTCAGAACAGGTTGGCGTGAATCGGCAGTGTGCTGGAATAAAAGGACTGATAAATCGCTGATAGCCCGTAATGCAGGCCATGATCAGCCGCCGCATTTTATAGCAATCCGCGACCAATGTTTATGGAGACTTGCACGAAGCTCTGCATTTGTGGCATTTCGACAGGTTTCCCGCGGCAGAACAACCACATCTACCCCGCTCAGAGACGCCTCGCAACGGAAAGATTCTCTAATGATGCGTTTGACGCGGTTTCGATCAAGGGCACGTTTGAGTTTTTTTTTCGCCACAGCCATACCCAGTCTTGGCTGTGTGGTACCGTTCTCACGAAACAGCAAAGTCCAGTAGCGA
>CAYZVB010000244.1:0-5779 GCA_964481315.1 uncultured Granulosicoccaceae bacterium | reverse complement strand
TTGTCGAAAACCCGCTTGTACTGCGCAGGCGTTAGCAGCCTCGCGCTGCGGGCAAAACCGTTTTGCTTGTCGCTGATGGCAGAATCGCCGCCCGGCGATGCCGGCAGCGACGGTTTGTTAGTCACCGGGTTGCTCTTTGCTGCTGGTTGTCAGCCGGGCAACACTGCCCATCAGGTAGTGTTAAATCTGGTGTAAGGGCCTGCAGATCAGCGATCAGGCTGACAGGCGACGTCTGCCCTTTGCACGGCGTGCACGGATGACCGCTCTGCCACCGCGGGTTGCCATGCGGGCACGAAAACCGTGGGTACGCTTGCGACGCAGATTGCTTGGCTGGAAAGTCTGTTTCATTGCTGAATTACCGGGTCTCTACGCCGGCGACTAAACGGGTAACCGGACGTTTGTGAATTTCGATGGGGATTAACCGATCCATTATCACGACAAGTGGGTGCCGTTGTCAATGATTACACTCATACGATTTGACAAATTCACTTGTGGATAACTTTCCCTAACAGTAATAGACTATTTTGACGATTTCGTATGGCCTCCCTGCCCCGCGGCTTCGTCGATTTCCCGACGTCGCAGCTCCTGTGCCCTCAAAAAGCACATTCGCAGCAGAGAGATAGCCGGTAAAAAAATAACAGCAACCCCGGCAATCATAAAATCGTCACCGCTAATTACCTTCAATAATTTTTGTTTTAAACACTACCGGGGAGTGTCGCTCGTTGTCGGTCTGGAATCGCTGTCTCTCGCATCTTTCAAATGAACTTACGCACGAGGAAATGAATACATGGGTACTTTGCCTGCAACCAATGGAAACCGACGAAGGTATTAAGTTGCTGGCACCCAACCGTTTTGTGCAGGACTGGGTTCAAAATAACTATGCAGCGCGTATTTCAGAGATTGCCAGTGCCCTTGCACAGCGCGATGGCTTTAATGTTCTGATCGACATTGGCAGTGGTGATTTACCGGCACAAACCAAACCCTCTACTGAAACCAACGGCAGCGGTTATATCGCTCCCAGACCAGCTAAAGCGCCGGAGTCATTTGCCACCGGTCTTAACCCGAATTTCAGCTTCGACACCTATATTGAAGGTAAATCCAACCAGATTGGACGTGCCGCAGCACTGCAAATCGGTGAAAACCCCGGTACTTCGTACAACCCTTTGTTTATCTATGGCGGTGTGGGCCTGGGTAAAACTCATCTGATGCAGGCAGTCGGCAACCTGATGGTCAGCCGCGGTAAAACCAGGGTCAAGTACCTGCACTCGGAACGCTATGTCCGAGAGATGGTTAAATCTCTGCAGACCGGCACCATCAACGACTTCAAAAGTCACTATCGCAGCCTCGATGCGCTGCTGATCGATGATATTCAGTTTTTTGCCGGTAAGGACCGCTCACAGGAAGAGTTTTTTCATACCTTCAATTCACTGATTGAAGCCGGCCAGCAGATTATTCTTACCAGCGATCGCTACCCGAAGGAAATCAATGGAGTTGAGGAAAGACTTAAATCCAGATTTGGCTGGGGACTGACTGTATCAGTGGAGCCGCCGGAGCTTGAAACCCGCGTCGCCATTTTAAATACCAAAGCCGAACAATCCGGTTTTACCCTGCCCGACGACGTCAGCTTTTTTATCGCTAAACATATTGTCTCTAACGTGCGTGAACTCGAAGGTGCGCTGCGCCGCGTTATTGCCAACTCCGAGTTTACCGGCAAGCCCATCACCATTGAGTTTGCTAAAGCTGCATTGCGCGATCTGCTGGCTGTACAGGAAAAACTCGTCACCATCGAAAACATTCAAAAAACAGTTTGCGAGTACTACAAGGTTCGAAGCTCTGAGTTGTTATCGAAAAAACGTAACCGCAGTATTGCCCGGCCGCGCCAGGTGGCAATGTACTTATCCAAAACACTTACCCGCCACAGCCTGCCTGAGATTGGTGAAGCGTTCGGTGGCCGGGACCACACCACTGTGCTGCATGCTTTTCGTATGATAAAGGAATTAATTCAGTCAGATAGTCGTATGGAAGAAGACCTGAAGATGCTCACAAGGCTGTTATCTTGTTAAGCTGTGAAGCGATTGTGGATAACTTGTTATCAACAGGTGCAACAAATCGGAAGATGCGGTTAATCACATTTGCTCCCAGTGTTATCCACAGTTTGTGAATAGCTTTTAGTACATACTATGTTATTGATAAATAAGGTTTTATCGGCAATAAATACAGATATACACCGGCCTTAATATCATTATTTATATATAAATATTACTTAACTTATAGCCTGATGAAATTCTCGATTTCCAAACTAGAACTATTCCCGCCGCTGCAACAGGTAGTTGGTGTTGTCGAGCGCAAGCAAACACACGAAGTGATGTACAACCTGTTGTTTGATGCCACCGATGAAGCACTGCAGTTAACCGGTACTGACAATGAAGTTGAGTTGCAGACCCGCATTCCGTTAATTGTTACAGAGCCTGGTAAGACAACTATTCCTGCGCGCAAACTATTCGATATCTGCCGGTCACTGGATGATAGTGCAAGGCTCGATTTTGAAATTGACGCAGACAAGGCAAAGATCCGTTGTGGTAAAAGCCGCTTTACGCTGGCTACCCTGCCCGTCGATGAATTTCCGCTGGTTGGCGATTTGGAAGAAACTACTGAAGTTTCCCTGCCACAGATTGAACTGGAAACAGCCATTAAACGGACTTCGTTTGCAATGGCTCAGCAGGATGTTCGTTATTATCTAAACGGCTTGTTACTGCAGCTCACCGAAAACGAATTATGCTGTGTCAGCACCGACGGTCATCGTCTGGCGTTGCACCGGACTGCTGCAGACATCGAAACTACCGATGCGGTTAAAGCGATTATTCCGCGGAAAGCAATTACGGAATTGTCGAGGCTGATGGATGGCAGCGACACCCGTATTCAATTATCGCTTAACGAAAAACATCTGCGCATCAAACTCGGTGCGTTGCAAATGACCACCAAGCTTGTCGAAGGTAAGTTTCCGGACTTTGAAAAAGTTATTCCACTGGAAAGCACCAATATCGCGATTGTCGACCGCGATCTGTTACGTCAATCACTAACACGCAGTGCCATTCTTGCCAACGAAACGTACAAAGGAGTTCGTCTGACACTGGAAAACCAGGTACTTGGCATCCAGACCAATAACCCCAAGCACGAAGAAGCTGAAGACGAACTTGAGATTGAATACTCCGGGGAACCAATGGAAATTGCGTTCAATGTGGTTTATTTACTCGATGTGCTGAACGCCATTGATTCAGAATCTGCAGAAATGAATATCAAGGACAACACCAGCAGTATGGTGATTCATCCTATGGGGAACAAAAGCAGCACCTATGTGGTGATGCCTATGAGGCTGTAGTTGTGCGTCTGACATCGCTCGATGTCAGCGCAGTTAGAAACCTGTCCAGTGTCAGTATCGAGCCGGGTCCCGGCGTCAATCTGTTTTACGGGGAAAATGGCGCGGGTAAAACCAGCCTGCTGGAATCTATTGCGATTCTTTCAACCGGCCGTAGTTTTCGTGCTGGAAAAATAGCGACTGTTATCAGCACAGATCTGGAACATTTGATCGTTGGTGCCACGGTTGAAGATGCCGTTCAAAACAATCGCAGTCGAATCGGTATCCAGCGCGCAAAGAATGAAACAAACGCCAGAATCGATGGCGAGAATGTAAAACGTTTATCGATGCTGGCTTCAGCAATACCTTGTGTGGTTATATCTACCAGCAACCACGAACTGGTTGAAGGAGGCCCTTCAATCCGCAGAAGCTTTCTGGATTGGCTGCTGTTTCACGTGGAACCGCAATTTCTTGGCTTTGCTCACCGGTACCGGAACGCGCTGCAACAGCGTAACGCAGCACTTCGCAAAAATGCCAGCAACGATATGGTCGGTTTATGGCATTCGGAACTGGCCGAATCCGGGAAACATATCTCGGACGGGCGTCAGCGAATACTGTCTGAGTTCGTCGGCATTCTGAATGAAAATTCTCATGAGTGGCAGGAAGCACTGGAACCGTCTTTTGGTTATCGTGCTGGTTGGCCGGAAGATCTGTCGCTGCTGGATGCATTAGCCCGACTGGATAGCTGCCGCCGGAGAGGTATCACCACAGTGGGGCCGCATCGGGCGGATTTGACGATCAAGGCTGGAGATCAGGAGGCCCGCTATGTCTATTCCAGAGGACAGCAAAAACTGCTGGCGATTCAAATGCGCCTGGCACAGGTGGATATGTTCACCAGATTCCACGGACAACCACCAATAGTACTGTTTGATGATTTGCCGTCAGAACTTGATGAGCACGCCAGGCGATATGTCTTTCGTTACCTTGAAGAAAGACAGGCTCAGGTATTTCTGACCAGTGTTGATAATGTATCATATGAGATACAAAGCGAATGCAAATTGTTTCACGTGAAACAGGGAAGAATTGAAAAAGTGTTATACTAAGGAGTTCGCTTACGAAGAATAGTCAATGACTGAAGAAGACACTCCCAACGGTGACGCCGACTATGGTGCCGATAACATCAAAGTCCTCAAAGGGCTCGATGCCGTTCGCAAAAGACCTGGTATGTACATTGGTGATACTGATGACGGCACTGGTCTTCACCACATGGTGTTTGAAGTCGTTGATAACTCGATCGATGAAGCACTGGCAGGGCACTGCAACAAGATTACTGTGACCGTCCACGCCGACAACTCAGTCACTGTAACGGACGACGGACGCGGTATTCCGGTCGATATGCACGAAGAAGGTAAATCCGCTGCCGAAGTGATCATGACCGTGCTGCATGCCGGCGGAAAGTTCGACGACAATTCCTACAAGGTATCCGGCGGGCTTCACGGAGTAGGCGTCTCGGTGGTCAACGCGCTGTCCGAAACACTGCAGCTGACCATTCATCGTGGCGGCAGAATTCATCAACAGAACTACGTCAATAGCGAACCTGCCGACGAGCTGAAAGTTATTGGTGATACCGAACAAACCGGTACCGCCATCCACTTTAAACCGGCCGTTGATATCTTTGCGATTACCGAATTTTCCTACGATATCCTAAAGAAACGACTGCGAGAGCTGTCTTTCCTTAATAGTGGTGTGCGAATCGATCTAAAAGATGAAAGATCAGATCAGCAGGAAACATTCGAATACGAAGGCGGCATTGCAGCGTTCGTTGAGCATCTGAATAAAAATAAAACGGCATTGCATCAGCCACCGATTCATCTCAACCAGTCTAAGGAAGAGGCTGAGGTTGAAGTCGCACTGCAGTGGAATGATTCATACCAGGAAAATATTTACTGCTTTACCAACAATATCCCGCAGAAGGATGGCGGAACCCATTTGGCCGGTTTCAGAGCTGCACTAACGCGGACCCTGAATGCGTACATGGAAACCAACGGCATCAGTGCCAAGGCGAAAGTAGATACAACAGGTGACGATGCGCGCGAAGGTCTGACTGCAGTGTTGTCGGTCAAAGTGCCCGATCCGAAATTTTCATCTCAAACCAAGGACAAACTGGTTTCCTCTGAAGTTCGAACAGCAGTGGAAACTTCAATGAATGAGAAGCTCGCTGAGTTTCTGGCTGAAAACCCGAACGAAGCCAAAGCGATTACTGCGAAAATTATTGAAGCGGCAATGGCCAGAGAGGCTGCACGAAAGGCGAGGGAGATTACCAGACGGAAAGGTGTGCTCGATATTGCCGGATTACCCGGCAAGCTTGCTGACTGTCAGGAAAAAGATCCAGCAAAATCAGAGATTTACCTGGTGGAGGGCGAC
>CAYZVB010000243.1:0-8569 GCA_964481315.1 uncultured Granulosicoccaceae bacterium | reverse complement strand
CTGTTGTGGATGTTAAAACCGGCGCGCCAATCGAAGAGCTAATCGAAGACTCGGCACCGGGTACCGTCGAAATGGCACCTATGCCAAAAGTTGACGACGTTGCATTTCAACCGACTACACAGCCGGTTGCCGACAGCGGTGTCGATTACTCAAGCCCGGCACCAACTAACTATGCACCACCACCGGTCAATTCAACAGTCCGCTACAGTGGTGAAGAGTTATCACTCAACTTCCAGGACATTGAAGTACGCTCTGTACTGCAGCTGCTTGCCGACTTCACCGATCTGAACATTGTGGTCAGTGACAGTGTTTCAGGCAAACTGACACTGCGACTGAAAAATGTTCCATGGGATCAGGCACTCGACATTATTCTGCGAACCAAAGGTCTCGACAAGCGCGCTTCCGGCAACGTCATCATGGTGGCTCCTGCCACCGAAATCGCTGCACGTGAAACCGCTGAACGCGAAGCCGCACAGAAAGCGATTGAGCTCGAGCCACTGCGAACCGAGTTTGTTCAGGTTAACTATGCCAAGGCTACTGAAGTTGCGGCCATCCTGAAATCAGAAACAGGTGGTGTACTGTCAGAACGTGGCAACGTCACAATCGACGATCGCACCAATACTATTCTGGTTAATGACACTGCCGATGTACTCGGTAAAGTACGCGCACTGGTAACCCGCCTCGACATTCCGGTCCGCCAGGTACTTATTGAGTCGCGAATTGTTATTGCCACTGACGATTTCAACCGCGAAATGGGTGTACGTTTCGGTATTAGCAGAGACACCACCGGCGCCGACAACGAAGGCGCTGTGATCAGTGGCAGCTCATCTGCCGCACAAACTCTGCTTGCAGACGGTACTCCCGGTGTTGACAGATTTAACGTGAACCTGCCAGCGGTTAACCAGGCCGGCGCGCTTGGTCTGGCACTGGCAAAACTTCCGTTCGGCACTTTGCTTGAGCTGGAATTGTCCGCCATGCAGGCTGAAGGTCGCGGTGAAGTTATTTCAAGTCCGCGGGTTATCACTGCCAACCAGCGTGAAGCGTACATTGAACAGGGTGTTGAAATTCCATACCTTGAAGCAGCTTCAAGCGGCGCGGCTTCCATCTCTTTCCGCAAAGCGGTACTGGGTCTGCGGGTTAAGCCGCAAATCACACCGGACGAGCGCATCATTATGGATCTGACCGTAAATAAAGATACGGTTGGTGAAGTATTCGGCACCGGCGACAGCCGTGTACCGAGCATCGACACCCGTGAGGTAAACACACAGGTGCTGGTGGCCAACGGCGAAACAGTCGTACTGGGTGGTATCTACGAACAAACCGTTATCCAGCAGCGTGACCAGGTACCATTCTTCGGTGACCTGCCACTGCTTGGCAAACTGTTCCAGTACAACTCCAACGAAGACGACAAAACCGAACTGCTGGTATTCGTGACACCTAAAATTGTCAACGATAAATCGGAAACGCTGGGCAACTAAAACTGCCACACTTTCGGGAAGGCTCAACCTTCCACCAGCAGCTTCAGGCTGTGTTAAAAAACCGCGCACATGCGCGGTTTTTTTTTGGTCTGAAACCAGTGCGTTTTTCCTGTACTGTTGCGGTATCAGAGTACCCAGCAGCACTATGGCTAACATCATTCTAATCGGCCCCATGGGAGCCGGTAAAACAACCGTCGGGAGGCAACTGGCCAGGCGTCTGCGTCGCACCTTCTACGACAGTGACAGAGAGATCGAAGCCTCCTGCGGTGTAGACATCCCGACAATCTTCGACTTCGAGGGAGAGGCCGGTTTCCGGCAGCGCGAAGAGCGCATGATCGATTGCCTTACCGGCAAACAAGACATTGTGCTTGCCACCGGAGGTGGCGCTGTACTGCGTGAGAAAAACCGTCAGTACATCAGCACGCGCGGCATTGTGATTTTTCTCGATGTAAACATCGATGTGCAAATCGAACGCACCTCCCGCAACGACTCAAGACCACTATTAAAAAATAAAAACGCACGTGAAATTCTGCTCGAGATGAACCGCACGCGGGATCCGATCTATCGCTCTGTGGCACATATACACGTCAGTACCAGTCGCCAGAGTCATCGCCGCGTCGTCGACCGCATATGCGCTGTTGTTGAAAAACTCGAAAAGCAGCAAAAACTGGCAGCAACTACCGGGTAAACATGAATCCTCTACAAGTCGATCTGGGTGATCGCAGCTATCCGATTTATATCGAGAGTGACATCTACAACCAGCTCTCATACTACCGAAGCCATATTAGCGGCACCAAGGTGCTGGTGGTCTGCGACAGCAATACCGAAAAACACTATCTGCCGTCAATGCTCGACATGCTCAGTGACTATCACTGTCAGTCCATCACGCTCACAGCCGGCGAGTCGCAAAAAACACTCGACACTGTCAGCCAGATCTACGATGCACTAATGCAGCACCGCTTTGATCGCAACTGCACACTAATTGCGCTCGGCGGAGGTGTGGTTGGCGATATCTGCGGTTTTGCAGCCGCCACTTTTCAGCGCGGCGTCACTTTCATCCAGGTGCCCACTACCCTGCTGGCACAGGTCGACTCTTCGGTAGGTGGTAAGACCGGCGTGAACCACCCTCTTGGTAAAAACATGATCGGCGCATTTCACCAGCCGGCCTGTGTAATAGCCGATATGAGCACGCTGCGCTCACTGCCCGAAAGAGAGCTTAAAGCCGGACTCGCAGAAGTGATTAAGTACGGCCTGATTGACGACGCCGAATTCTACCACTGGGTGCATGACAACCTGCCTGCACTGCTGGCACTCGACGGCGACAAGCTCGCGCATACCGTGACGCGGTGCTGTGCCAACAAGGCAAGAATTGTCGCCGCCGACGAACGTGAAAGCGGCCAGCGAGCCCTGTTGAATCTCGGTCACACCTTTGGCCATGCCATTGAAACCGCGATGGGCTACGGCAACTGGCTGCACGGTGAGGCGATTGCCGCCGGCATGTGCATGGCGGCACGCTTCTCGGTCGACTGCGGATTTCTTGCACCTGAGTCTGTCGAAGCGATAAAAAACACCTTCAAACGGGCAGGATTGCCTACCGAACCACCCGCGGACATGACAAGTGAGCAATTTATCGAGCTGATGTACCGGGATAAAAAAGTCCGCGATAATGTGCTGACACTTGTATTAATGAACGATGTTGGCGGTGCATTCCTTACCAGCACGTTCGATACGGAACTATTGCGAACGTCGTTGTTTCAAACCCTTAACAAATAGCGAAATTATCCGTCGGGAAAGGCAACACCGGTACCGCACTAAAACATCGTTACGGATAGTTACCGCCGTTGCTGTCGGGCACTGTCTACTCTACACTTGGCGCAGCTTTGCCTGCGTGATCAGTGCATAACACACTGATTACAGCGCAAGTTGTGTTGCATGGCAGCGTAACTGCCGGCAGGTATGACAACTCATTAACGACAGACCGGGTAGAAACAATGGCAACAGATCAATCTCTCAGCGAAGCGCGCCTGACTGATGAAACTCTTGCAGAACTCGGCCTCAGCGAACAGCCATTTCTGGAAAACAAAAAGTTCGGTCGCTTTTCAGATTCCACATCGCAAAAAATAAGAGCAGCACTAGAACAAAACCTGCGCTTCGGCGATTCGGTGCATTTGTTTGTTGGCGAAAAAGGCGTTGGCAAATCCGTCTTTCTCTCGCAGTTGCTCAAGCACTGCAAAAACAACATCAAACCTTTTGTTGCCAAAGGCGATGAAAACTTCGAATCTGTGGCTTTCCTGGCAGCCGTGCTGAATCAACTCAGCGACGAACAGCACGATGCAGAGTCAGTCAATGACTACGTCGATGCACTCGTTCCATTATTCGAAACGCGCGCCGGCGAAAAAATGAGTGTCGTGCTGGCCATCGATGATGCACACATGGCTCCAATCGAGGAAATCGCCGAACTCATTAACCTGATGCCGGCATTCGCAGACGAAGATAACGAACCGACCGCCAGACTGCTGCTAACCGGTGATGCCAGCCTGCAAACCGAGCTCGATGCACTGGCCGACGAATTTGACGAAGGTGCATACCAGCCAAGTGTCACCACCCTGCTGCCACTCGACGAAACCCGTATTTCCGATTACCTGTCATCACGCCTGAAGCAAGCTGGTCATGCCGATGCATTTCCGTTCACCGACAAAGCCATAGCAAAAATCTATCGCGAATCGGAAGGGCTTCCAGTCGGCATCAATGCCTCGGCTGCCAACTACCTGAATAAGGTATACACCAGTGCACCGGCCAAAGTAGGCGGCACAGGCTTTTTGTCTGCACTGGGCTGGCCGCTGGTCGCACTAGGTACAGCAGCGGTGGGCCTGATTGCGTGGGGGCTGTCGATGTTTTTCACCGGCGACAAGCCCGACTCAGTAGTTACTGTCGACTCAACGCCTGTTGTTACTACTGAAGACTCAACCGTTATTGTCGGTAATACCGAAAATACAGAGACTGAAACGGTAACCACTGGCGATACACTGATTGTTGGCAGTACCGAGCAATCATCTGATGCCACAGACAACAGCACCTCTTTGCTGGCTGATAACTCCAGTGTCAGTTCTACCCGCAACACAACCGGCGACACGGCCGCCAACATCCTTGTCGAATCGACGGAAGACGCCACCGCTGCGGCAACAACTGTACAGAACGACCTGTCGCAAGGCGCAGATCAGCTGGTCACAGTAGTTCAGGACACCGCAACCAACACCGGCGAAGCACTGCAGAACACAACTGCAGGCGCAGTTGAAACAGTCACCGAAGTGGTCGAGGGAACCACCGATCAGGCGACCAATCTGGCCTCGAACGTTGCCACCGAAACGGCAAACGCCGGACAGCAGGCTGTCAATACAGGCTCGGACATCCTGACCACGGTTAACGAAACAGTGACACAACGGACCGAGCAAATGTCCACAGAGCCTGCAGTTATCGTGGAACAAGACACGCAGGTTGCGCAAAATTCTGTTTCTGTAGATACCAGTGCAATCACCTCACAGGGCACCGCAACTGCCTTGCCTGAATCAGTAGAAGTGATTGTCAGCGGCGCTGCTAATACCGTCGCACAGCCAGCCGATTCGCTGCTCGACACAGACACTGATGCAGCCTCGGTGCAAGCCGAAGACAACGGCGGCATTGCAGTGCCTGTACAGCCACAACTGACTGACTCCAATGGCGTTGAACTGAACGTAGAACAGCCGGACGCACAGATCCAGCGCGCAGTAGAAAACGAACGCTGGGTGCTGTTCCAGGAGGCCGGCAAATTCACTGTACAACTGGCGACTTCCCGTGAACGCGGCTACATCATCGATCTGGCACAGTCACTCCCTGCCCAAGACCCGGTGGCGATCTACCCGTTCCTGACCACCAACAGCAAAAACCCGGTTTTCGGGTTACTGAGCGGTCTGTACAACACACGTGAAGAAGCTGTAGCGGCGGTCGCCAATATGGACCCTGCCGCCAAGCAATTCGGCGTATGGATCCGCCCCATCGGCGATCTGCAAACAGCGATCAAAGCCAGACGTTAATTAAAACAACGCTTTCGCACCGGATCACCCGCGCGGCTCGATCCGGGCAGCTATCCCGGCCTTAGACTTGCACCCGGATTAACATCCGGGCGCACTGCCCCACCCGGCACGTCAGTGGCCGAACTATCGGCACTGCAGACCGTTTTGCCTGATAATTTCCCCATGAATCCACTACAAAAACTCGCCAAAACCGGCCTGTACCACCCCGACTTCGAGCACGACAACTGCGGCTTCGGGCTGATTGCCCAGATCGATGGTGAGGCCAGCCACAAGCTGGTCAAAACCGCCGTCAATGCACTGGCCAGAATGACTCATCGGGGCGCAGTGGCAGCCGATGGTAAATCCGGTGACGGCTGCGGCCTGCTGCTGAAAAAGCCGGTGGCTTTCCTGCGCGAGCAGGCGCGAGTGAATCATTTCGACATTGGTCGGAATTTCGCGGTTGGCATGATATTCCTTAACCGCGATGACGCCCGCGCACAGCGCGCACGTGATCTGCTCGGCGAAGAAATCGCCCGTCGCGAATTACAGGTTAACGGCTGGCGAACTGTGCCGGTCAACCCCGAGGGCTGCGGTGCCGAGGCGCGTAAATCACTACCGCTAATTGAACAATTGTTTGTCAGTGCGCCTTCGCACATGGACACCGCTGAATTCAACCGCAACCTGTTTGTGGCGCGCAGAAAAGCGGAAATTACACTGCGCGAAGAAGACCCTGAATTCTATGTGTGCTCGCTGTCGGCCGATGTCATTCTGTTCAAAGGGCTAATGATGCCCGAACGGCTGCCGGAGTTTTACAGCGACCTGAACGACCCGACACTCACCTCACGCATTGCCGTTTTTCATCAGCGTTTCTCTACCAACACGCTGCCGCAGTGGCGACTGGCACAACCGTTTCGCTACCTTGCTCACAACGGTGAAATCAATACCATTCGCGGCAACCGCAACTGGGCCAATGCACGCGCCGCCAAGTTTCACAGTGAACTGTTACCGGAACTCAGAGAGCTGCTGCCACTGGTTTCAATGAGTGGCTCTGACTCTATGTCACTCGACAACATGCTTGAAGTATTGATTGCCGGAGGCATGGATATTTTTCGCGCCATGCGTCTGCTGTTACCACCGGCCTGGCACAACATGAATTCAACTGATGCTGATATGCGTGCCTGGCTTGAGTACGCCTCCATGCATATGGAACCGTGGGACGGACCGGCAGGTGTGGTACTAACCGATGGCAGGTTTGCATCGTGCGTACTCGATCGCAACGGTCTGCGACCGGCACGCTACGTTATCACCCGCGACCGAATGATCACACTTGCCTCTGAAATCGGTGTGCACGATTACGAAGCGCGTGATGTGGTAAGTAAAGGACGCGTTAAGCCCGGACAAATGTTTGCGGTTGATACCGAAACCGGTGAATTGCTGTTACCCGAACAAATTGACGACATGCTGAAAACCCGTCGTCCTTATGCACGCTGGCTGCAGAAACATTCAAGACATCTGCGCTCACGACTACGCGATGCACCGCCTTCAACGCCACCAATGGACAGCACAACACTCAGTCGCTACGAAAAAATGTTCGGGGTAACTTTCGAAGAATGCGATCAGATACTCCGTGTACTGGCCGAAGATGCACAGGAGGCTATCGGCTCGATGGGAGACGACACACCGTTTCCGGTGCTGTCCACCCGTGTGCGGTCGCTGTACGAAAACTTCCGACAACAGTTTGCCCAGGTCACTAATCCGCCAATTGATCCACTGCGTGAATCGATTGTGATGTCTCTTGAGACTTGCCTTGGTGCAGAAAAAAACCTGTTTAGCGAAACGGTAGATCACTCGCGCCGACTGCTGGTGCGCTCACCGGTACTGTCGCGCGAGAAGTTTGAAACGCTGTTGGCGATGAATGACGAACACGAATACCGCCATGTTCGAATAGATCTGAACTACAACCCTGAAAGCAAATCACTGCTGCAGGCAATTGAAGATATTGCCACACAAGCGGTCAGTGCAATTGCCAGTGAAGCAGTCATTGTAGTGCTGAGCGATACTAACCTTTCACCTGACACCATACCGGTTCACGCTCTGCTTGCGACCGGTGCAGTACATCACCGGCTTATTCAAAGCGGGCTTCGAAGTGATGCCAACATTGTGGTTGAAACCGGCACCGCCAGAGACCCGCACCACATTGCCGTTCTGCTCGGCTATGGCGCAACCTGTGTTTATCCGTACCTCGCTTATGAATCGATTCAGGGCATGGCGCGGCGCGGCGAGATAGGCAGCAACGATGCACTATCCCTTGAACAGAACTACCGCAAAGGGATTAACAAAGGCTTACTTAAAGTCTTGTCAAAAATGGGTATCTCTACCATCGCCAGTTACCGCGGTGCCCAGTTATTCGAATGTGTCGGGTTACACAACGAAGTCGTTGATGTTTGCTTTACCGGCACTGTCAGTCGTATACAGGGTGCCGGCTTTGATGAACTGACGGCAGATATCAAGTCACTTGCACAAGACGCCTTCAACGAGCTAAAAAAAGTACCGCAGGGTGGCTTGCTTAAGTACATAGAAGGTGGTGAGTATCACGCTTACAACCCCGATGTTGTCAGCAGCCTGCAAAACGCGGTCAGCTCAGGCGAATACAGCGATTACCAGATCTATGCAGACACAGTAAACAATCGCGCACCCGCAGCGCTGCGTGATCTTCTGGAGCTCAAACCCGCCGACACTCCGCTGCCACTCGATGAAGTAGAGCCCGTCGACGCGATTATCAGCCGCTTTGACTCAGCAGGCATGTCACTCGGTGCGTTGTCACCGGAGGCGCATGAAACTCTCGCCGAAGCAATGAACCAGCTTGGCGCACGCTCCAACTCCGGTGAAGGCGGCGAAGACCCTGCACGCTATAACTCGCCAAAGAATTCAAAAATAAAACAGGTAGCGTCGGGCCGCTTTGGCGTAACCGCGCAGTACCTGGTGAACGCCGAAGTCATTCAGATAAAAATTGCACAGGGCGCCAACCCCGGAGAAGGCGGA
>CAYZVB010000242.1:0-8686 GCA_964481315.1 uncultured Granulosicoccaceae bacterium | reverse complement strand
GTAAGCCGAATATTGCACTGGCGGACTTTGTCGCACCAGTCGAAACCGGTAGCCGAGATACCATTGGTTGTTTTGCAGTGACCGCTGGTGCAGGGCTTGAAAAGATGGTAGCAGCGTACGATGCAGCACACGATGACTACAACAGTATTATGGCCAAGGCCATAGGTGATCGATTTGCTGAAGCGTTTGCCGAATATCTGCACAGAGAAGTGAGACTCGATTACTGGGGCTACGCGAAAGATGAAAAGCTCAATCGTGAAGAATTAATCAGTGAGAAATATCGCGGTATCAGACCTGCCAGTGGCTACCCGGCATGTCCTGATCATACGCAAAAGCCGTTTTTATGGTCGCTTTTAAATGTGGAAGAACACACTGGAATTTCACTGACTGAATCTCTTGCCATGTGGCCCGCGTCTTCAGTGAGTGGCTGGTACTTTTCACACCCCGAATCAAAATACTTTGGCGTAGGTAAGCTCGGACAGGATCAGATCGAAGACTATGCGGCGCGCTCGGGTATAGAGGTGCGTGTGGCTGAGCGCTGGCTGGCAACTAACCTTGGGTATGAGCCTGTCGAGGAGGGTGGGTTGAAGGTTGTTGCTTAGGTTGGTTTCGCCTGCGGCGGGCCCTACTTTTGAAAAGCACAAAAGTAGGCAAAATGCTCTTCGCGAATGATTGGCCCTGCGGGTGGCGCTTCCGGTTGAGGGCTCGATGTTCTTTTTTACTGTTTTGCTATGGGTTAGTTGTGTGCTTCGGGGCTAGTGCGCCATTTTGAGTATTGCCGCTCCAACGGGCCGCGCAGACGCGCATCCCTGCGCTGCTGCGCTAACGCTGGCATCCATGCCGCTTTTGCCCGTTGGATCGGCAATACTCAAAACCTATCAACACGCTATTTGAAAACGCTATGCGTTTGGTCCTCGCTGACGCGTCGGGCTTCCTCGCGGTGGCAAAGTAGTGGGTTGCCTTCGGCACGTTTAATACCCTCCCTCTGGGAAGGGTCGGCGTCTAAGCGCCGGGGAGGGCGGTCGGCCTGGCTCGCTATTAATATTTACCACCCCATTCATAGTGCAACAGGCCTTTTAAGCTCCCACCCTATGAAAACCGCAATCCCATCACCGACTACCCAACCTCCCCAGCAATTCTCACATCTTCAAGCTTAAGCGCTTTTTCAATACTCCGCTCCACATAAATAGCATCATCCTGAGATTCAAAACGGCCGGGCGCTTCGATTAAATTGTTCGCTTTATCGATGATTCGTAGCATGTAGTAGGTTTGGTCTGTTTGGTTTTTTCTTTCAATGTTTCTCTTTGCTACAAACAATTGCTGGATACTTCCACGCGGGATATTCTTACTTTTTTTCCATGGAACGGGCACCGGGTGTTGATCAATCTTTAGCTGATCCTGTGTTAGCCTAATTCTGTTGCGATTAAAAATGCAGCACCGGCTGTCCAACCGACTATCGGAACAAAAAACCAGAAAAAATACTCATCAATAATCGGAAAATCAGTTAAATACTCGCGCAGATATGTGTTAGGTAATCCAAATATAACTGCCGAGTTAATGGCTATGGTAATAACAGACGTAACAGGTCTGTAGGCGCGCCATGAGTAGGCGGTTTCGTTAGGCCGATTTGATACTTTTATTCGTTGCGGCTTCGCGTAGCTTAAGTCGATGCGTTCTGTAAGAGGGTGCAATCGGTCCCGGCGATCAAGGTTTGATGCATCATATGCACTGCCGCAATGTGAGCAGTGTATTACTGCATACTTCGAACTAAGAGTGTCTGTGTTTAGGGTAGAGCCGCAGGAGTGGCAACTGAGCTTTTTCATACTTCAATCTTCTATAGATAAATCAGGGACTCAGGCGTTCTGTTCGGTAACCGGCTTGCTTGTAGCAGCCAATACAAGCAACGCGATTACGCCAAGTGCGACGCTGGTTTTAAAGATAGACGACAGTGCCGGCCAGGTAAGTGTTTGTGCTGCGTTACCGGCGATAACAAACAACATAACTGAAAACGCAAGTCTTCCGGCCAGGCTTTGCAGGCTTAGATAGGTGGCCCGTTGTGCGCTTTGAATTCTAGGCGCAATAGTCGCATGCATAGGAGCGTGCGTCATTGCCATAGAGAAGTTTCTGAAAACTATAATAAGCAGAATTGCCGGGTGTAACAGTATTGCCATTACCGCGATAATAAGACATTGAATAGCCGGACCCGCGATAAGCACAGCGCGGGTGCCGAACCTTGTGCGCAGTGCTTCACTGCTGCGGGCACCAAGCGCACCCCCAAACATGGAAAGGCCAATCACTACGCCCGATACCATTGCGGCGTGCTGGTTTTTTAATAAATCACTCACGGCATTGCCTTGCAGTAGCGCGATATACGGTTGATAGAACTCGTAGGGTATGTGCTGCAGTGAGTAACCGACGATATAGAACACCAGTATCCAAAGTAGTGCCGGTTGTTTTAGTGCGCCTGCCGCTGCGTGTAGTTGGGGCAGGAAGCTGTGGGTCTCTGAACTGTCAACTCGGTCCGGCTCGCTAAATCTGTAACAAACCAGCAGCGTGACTATGGCCGCTGCGAGTGCTGCGGTATATGCGAGCTTTAGATTAATGGTGCCTAATGCTCCACCAATGAGCACCGAGATGGCCAGTGACAGCATGTTGTACTGCTGCGCTTTTGCTTCGTGGGCAGCGTATTCGTTCTCACGACCTGTAACAACCAGAGAATCGTAAAGCAGTGAGTTATCAGAGCCTGACTGAAATGCGATGGCACCAGCCAGTAAAACCTGGGCAATGGCAAATACTGGAAATGCCGTTGCAAATATAAAAGTCAGGTAGGAAGCGATAGCAAATAGGGCTGCCATCATTAGGGTGGTGCGTCTGCCGATTCGATCTGATAAATAACCTGACGGCACTTCGAAAAGCACAACCGCCAGGTAATAGATCGCCCCGAGTTCAATGGCCTCGCTCAGGCTGACGCTGGCGCTGAAATACAAAAAGAATACCGGCATCCACGGCAGAAAACCGCTGGCGGCCTGATACCACGGGTAGAGCTCGATATTCTTTTCGGCTGAGCGCAATTGACTTCGTTAGTTGCCTGCGGGCGGCCAGTGTAACGCATCTGTGCCCGGCGCGACGGACGGGCGTTTGAAGTGGTTGGGCAGATCGTCAAAGACGGCGGCATGCGGTATTGCTTCAAGTGTGCCGTAGCCGGATTCAAACGGGCGCAGATAGTCACCGGGTTGTGGAGGGTCTACATTTAGAAAGTGTCGTGATTGCCCCATCTCTTTTAACCACAATGCAGTGCGTGCCAGTGAAAGCTGCACGTGATAGCTGCCGCCTTCGGTGAGTTGCTTGTACAGTGCAGCCTGAGCACCAAAGGCCATTAGAAATCCGCTGGCGTAGTCGAGTATCTGCACCGGCATTGGTTTCGGTGCAGCTGAGCCGAATGCTTCGGCTTCGGCGGCATTAAAGCCGGTGGCAGTCTGTACCAGTGAGTCGAACCCGCGTTTTTGGCACCATGGACCACTGTTGCCGTAGGCGCTCAGGCTCACGGTTATTAAGCCCGGGTATTCTCTGCACAATGCTTCCGGGTTAACCCCAAGGCTGGCCAGTGACCCCGGGCGGTACCCCTGCACAAAAATGTGTGTGTCTTTCAGCAGCGTGTGTAACGCATTAACGCCTTGTGCTGTTTTAAGGTCGCAGTGTGCCGACAGCTTGCCGTGACTGGTTTCTATAATAGCTTCAATGTTGGGCAGGTGCGGTGAGTTAATTAACATTACATCGGCACCGTAAGCGGCCAGTGTTTTACCGCAAACCGGCCCCGCAAGTATGCGTGTCAGGTCGAGCACGCGTGTGCCATTCAATGCACCTTGTGTCTCGTCGAAACGACATAACTCACGCGCTGGTGCATCGCCGATGCGGGTGATTTCTATTAGCGGTAAACCACTTATTGCTGCTGCCTGCGGGTGTCTATTCCATTGTTCAAAGGTGCGCAGGGCCGCACAGGCGCCGCCCAGTTCAGTGATGGCGGTGTCTAGTTCGGAGGTGCTGCACTGCGCAACTGCGGATTCTACCGTGGTTTTATTCGTGCCTGCCGGTAATTGCAATGCGTTCAGCAGGCAGTCTCTGTGGTGGTCAAAGTTGGCGTGCACACGCAGATATCCATCGGATGTTTTGTAAAGCCCCGAAAGCTCCGCCCATAGCGATGGTGCGCTGCCGTTAATGGTGAACTCCGAGGTGCATTCCATGGCTGCAGCATCAGCATTGACGGTGACATTATAGTTTTTGCCGCTGCGTTGGTTTGCAATTAACGAAGCGGCACTGGCTGCGGCTGCAATTGAAGACTGTGCCGCTGTGCTAACGGCGAACGATGATGCAAGTACCGGCAGTGAACCCGTCAGTTGTGTATGTTGTAACCTGCCTGCAGGCAGGTTTAACTGCTGCCATAGTGCTTCCAGTGCTGGTTGTGCGTTTGTGAAAAATTCACTCATATTCACGCTTGCCCTGTTTCAGTCCTCCAGAGCATTATAGCGAATTGTTGCACTGCGTGATGGTGCGGTGTAGCTTGTTGTTGGCAGTCGGGTGCTTATTATTTGGTTTTGTGGTGGCTAATTATTGGTTAATTGTATATTCGATCAGGCTGCCGTCTTTGCCTGCAAAGCTTAACTTTACCCACTTACCGGATGCGTCGTACCAGGTGTCGGCCTTAATATCTCCACTGTAGCGATAGTGTTTGGCAAGAATGTCGTTTGCCACTGTTTCTTCACCAATCAATTCCACGGTTACTTCACTCGCTTCACCGGTAAGTGTATTAAACACGCGTGATGCGTTGACCACGTCCGGGTTCCAGTGATTCGACGTGTAGTTAAGGCGTGTGACCTGTAGAGGGCCGGTTAGAGTGTTAGTGTTTGAAAGGTCACCGTTAGAGCTTAAGCCAACATCACTGGTTTTATCGTTTTCTTTAACCCGACTGGTTACGCTCAGCAGCTTACCGTCGCGCCAGGTTTCCTGAGCGGTATATTTGAATGTAAACACTGGTATTTTCAATACAGTGACTTCGATTTCCGAGTTCACATCGACCACCAGTGTATTGTTGTCGCGTGCAAAACGCAGTTCGTGCGAACCGATTTTTTTGCCTTTGCGGGTAATGGTGTAGGTGGTTACATCGCCGTACACACCGGCTGCCTGTAGCGGCTGGTCTGCCAAGAGAGCAGGGGCGGTGATGAGTGTGACAAGTACAACCAGTGAGCAAATTATTGTGCGACAGTAATTCAATGGGTTCCAGCTCCGGAAATTTCATGGAATTATAGTCTGTCATTTCAACCTTAACCTGCTGTTAACACGACTGTCAGGATGATGGAGACGGATAGCAGGGCAGCGCAGTCAGATGGGTGGGTTTATTTTGCAGCACCGGCCGGCAGTTGTGGCCAGTAGTTGCTCCGGCAATCTTATCTGAAAGTGTAGCCTTTCGACGTTGAGTTCAGGTTGCTATTGTTCTGTTGTTGATCTTTCTTTGGTAACGGGGATTTTGGTGGCGGTAATTTCAGCAGCTACGAACTACCTGTAAGTTTTCTTTGTGCATGCTGGCTCGGGTTATCGCCTTTATTAATTGAATAACAGGCAATTCCAGTAGCTCGGGAGATTTATTGCTCAGAAACTCACACCAGTGTGCCATTAGTTCTGTGCGATGTAGCCTGCGGTTTTGCGGGTTAGCTAGGTAATTGTTGGCCAGTTTTTGTAGCTCGGCACTGGGTTCATTGCTCAGGGGTTGAAGGCTAATGTTCCGGTCGCAGCTCTTCGGCTGGGGTGCGTTTTTGGTCATGTGTGTCGATGCTTATCAATCATAGTGTTGAGTACTGCTATGACAGGTATCCATCGATATTGTTCCGTACCTGTTCCGCCGTCAACAACCCGCGTGTGGTGTGAATGTGCCGCCCGGCACCGTTAAAAAACAGTAGCGTCACATGAGGGACCTGATATTTCTCCTGTATCGCTTTTCCTTCAGTGGTTGTGATGTCAGCCAATCGAAATAGAATACCGGGCCGTGACTTAACAGCGGTGCTGACGGCAGACTTTAACCGTCGGCAGGTCGGGCACGACGGATCGTGGATTTGCACGACAACCGCATCGCCGGAAACAATTACCGACAGATCGTGCAGCATGCGCTGATTTTTATCGTAGGCGTGCAGGCTGGTGACGCCAAAACCGGTCACACCGACACCTGCGAGCATTTTTAACGCAGTTCGTCGGTTCAGGCTGGAAAGCCCGGTCGGCGCAGCGGTTTTGGCTTTTGTTTGTTTGACAGCGCGTTTTTTTATGCTCATTTGAGAATCTCCAGATTCGGGATGTTGTAGTAACGAGCCTGAGCCTTTTCTGATTGCGCAGGGTTTCCATTGCCATGGGTGATAGCCGCACATATCACAGATGTGGCACTTCATAACTGCAGATTAAGGCGTATGTGCCCGTATTCGGGCAAAATAGTGGTTAAAATAATCAATTTTCCGTTAAATGCCTGCTATGCGCGACTCACCACCTGCTACTGAACTCATCGAACACCTGCGGTTGCACTGCGGTCTTGAGCGATCGGTAGCGGTCCGGGTGATCGAAGAGGTCACTGCTTTTTATGACGAGCCGGTCGACGAATTTATTCGCCGTTGCCATCTTGAATTACAGGCAGAAGGGCTTGGCAATTCGGAGATTTACGCGCGACTGCAGGCAGCAATAGCAAACCGCCCGTTTGCAGCGCAGGCGCTGAGTACCCGGCAGATTCGTCGAATTATCTACGGTTAGGAAAATACTATGTGTGGAATCATTGCTTATACCGGTACCCGTCAGGTGCTGCCTGTGTTGCTCGACGGCCTGCGCAGACTTGAATATCGCGGTTACGATTCCGCCGGTATTAGTATTCACCATCGCAAGCGTTTAAAAACCTGTAAAGCAGCCGGCAAGATCGCAGCGCTTGAGTCAGTATTGCCTTCGTCTCTCAGTGGTGTTTGTGGCATTGGCCATACCCGCTGGGCAACTCACGGTGCCCCCACTGAAGAAAATGCACACCCGCACACCGACGAAAGCAACACACTGGCGCTGGTGCATAACGGCATTATTGAAAATGCAGAGGCGCTCAAACAGCCATTGCTTGAACAGGGGGTGTCATTCACATCGCAAACAGATACCGAAGTACTGGTGCATCATCTGTCAGACATTATGCAGCAGCAGTCGGTTAGCCTTTTTGATGCGGTTAGGCAGCTCGCCACGAAACTCATTGGCACCTATGGAATAGCCGTCACCAGTACCAGTCGTCCCGACGAAATCGTATTGGCCAGAAATGGTAGTCCCGTCATTATTGGCATTGGTGACGGTGAAATGCTGGCCGCTTCTGATATGGCGGCACTGTCAAGACATACCCGTGACATTGTTCATCTTGATGATGGTGAGGTTGCGTTACTTAAACCCGGTGGCTTTGAGGTCACGGCGTTAGACGCGACACAAAGATCGAAATCACCGATGCGATTAAGTGCCAGCATTGACAGCTACGACAAAGGTGGTCACCCACACTATCTTTATCGTGAAGTAATTGATCAGCCCGAAACAGTGCTGCGAACCATGGGTGGTCGGCTCGACAGACAGTTTAATACCGCAAAACTTGGCGGACTAAATCTTGACGCACGTGATTTGCTGGCAACTACAAGGGTAAAAATTCTCGGTTGCGGCTCGGCACTGTATGCAGGCATGGCCGGAGCACAAATGATAGAGAATCTATCGCGTATACCTGCCGATGCAGAAGCGGCCGCAGAGTTCCGCTATCGCAACCCGGTGATCGAACCCAATACGCTGTACATTGTTGTCAGTCAGTCCGGGGAAACATTTGACACACTGGCAGCTACCAGAGAAATACAGCGTAAGGGTGGTTTTGTACTGGGAGTTGTCAATAGCGTTGGCAGCACCATCGCCCGCGAGGTAGATGGCGGTATTTATATGCACGCCGGGCCGGAGGTCTCTGTGGCCTCAACCAAGGCGTACACATCGATGTTAACTGTGTTTACGTTGTTTGCATTACTACTGGGAAGAACCCGTGACATATCGCCGCAGCGCGGTGCAGGGTTGCTGGAAGAATTTGAAAAAATACCCGACAACATTGCCAGTGTATTGGCAATGGAAACACACATCGCCGATATAGCAGGGCAGTACAGTCACGTACAGAGTGCTTTCTATGTCGGCCGCACCACCGGCTGGCCGGTCGCACTTGAAGGGGCGCAAAAGCTTAAAGAAATATCCTACATTCATGCAGAAGCCTATCCCGCCTCGGAATTAAAACACGGGCCGCTCGCACTGGTCACTGAGCTAACACCGTGTGTGGTGATAGTTCCCGATGATGATTTGTTGTCAAAGTCGCTAGGTACCATTGAAGAGATACGTGCCCGCAACGCACCGGTGATAGCCGTGACTGATTCAGATAACCCGCGGCTTAAAGAACTGGCTACTCACGTAATAACCGTGCCTCCTTCCAACTCGGTGGTGCAGGGGCTGTTGATGGGAGTGGCGTTGCAGCTGTATGCGTATCACAGCGCTGTGGCGCTGGGGAGAGATGTGGATCAGCCGCGGCATCTGGCTAAGAGTGTTACTGTGGAGTAGGGGGTTTCGCCTGCGGCGGGCCCTACTTTGAAAAGCGCAAAGTAGGCAAACGCTTTTCGCG
>CAYZVB010000241.1:7499-8728 GCA_964481315.1 uncultured Granulosicoccaceae bacterium | reverse complement strand
CCCGCCACACTCAATATGCGCCACCAGCCGTGCAATGGCGATCATGGCATCACTCGCCTTACTTTCTTCAACCAGTTGTACAAAGCGATTGGCTTTTTCCGGCGACTTTATTAGAAACCTTGCCGCAGCAATAATGCCGTGCAAATGACCCGGATCAACTTCCAGCAGTTCGTTCAGACTGTTTTCAATCTGTTCGTCCTTAAGTGCAATACAGCCTTTGGCAATGATTAACCCGCACAGCGCTTCAGTGTCTGTAGCATCGAGACGCAACGCCTTGCGGAAGTGCTTAAACGCAGTGGCTACCGCGACTGCAGCCGCCTCACCGGGCACCACTCCGGGTACCAGACCGTACTGCTTTGCCTCGCATAGCTTAAGGTGCCCGACGATTAAATTCGCATTAATGTCGTGCGGATATTCAGTGACAAACTGCAATGCATTGTCTGTCGATATTGCACTGTAGTCAGCATTGGCATACAAGCCCTGGCGTTCGATAGCAGACAACTCGTTTAAAACAACACGAAGCTCTACCCAGTTAGCGCTGTTTATCAACGCAACTATCTTGTGGTGTTCTGCAGGAGTTGCAGCGAAGTCATGTGTTTGCGTGGTGCAAAAGAGATTCGCAGGTGCCAGCGCTGGCAGCTCTACAAGGCCGGCATTGATTGCTTCGGTCAATTCCTTGTCAACATACCACTGCGCAAAGCTCATCACGCACATGGTTAGACAGAACGCGACCACACTGTCGAGGCCCGGTACAAACCAGCCGGTTGCAGCCAACACAACCGTTAACAGAGTCGCTGTGATAGCGAAGTAACTTCCGTCCAGGTCGGCCCTGCGGGCAATGACGTAGGCGGCAAACATACACGGCAACAGTACTAGATAAGTCATGCAACACCCTGCTTTTACCGTGCACAAAATTGTGCCCGGCCAACGGAGCGCATGCTACTGAATTGCGATTATTTTCTCTGTGAACGACGTTATGGAACGCCTGATAAGCGCGTTCAGGCGTCACCGGACACAAGGCCCGGCGCGGCATTTTCTTTGTGAAAGCAAACGCTTATATAAAAGCTGCAGGTACTGTTAAGTGTTGTGCGCCAGCACTCAATTTACTACCTGCGGTGTACCGACAGGCAGTTCCGGGTCACTGGATAACCTTCGCAGGCTGGCGCGGTAAAGGTTCCACAACGCGAACTGAACACCGAAAATTAACGACGCAAACCACAGGTGTAATG
>CAYZVB010000241.1:532-7489 GCA_964481315.1 uncultured Granulosicoccaceae bacterium | reverse complement strand
TGGTCACGCCGAGTAAAATCGTCACCACCAGCAGGCCCACCAGCGCCACCGCGAATTTGCGCACAATGTGACCGGCGGGCAGTGTTGTCCATAACTTCCAAACCAGCCATAAATTCGTAAACAAAATCAACGATGAGAATGAACGGTGCACGTAAAAGATGATATGCAGTCTTTCTACCCACAACTCGCGTGAGGAGTTATTCAGTGCTTTGGCAATGATATCGACCGACTCACGGACCTGCGTGCCCATCACCATTTGTATCAGGGTCATCGCCATCACCGCTATCAACACTTTGTTGACCACCGGTGGCAGCTTGTCTATGCCTTCTGTTGGAACAATATCGCGCTGCGAACGCACCAGTGCGTAGATCAGCATGGCCACAATGAG
Source organism: uncultured Granulosicoccaceae bacterium (assembly GCA_964481315.1). Taxonomy (GTDB): domain Bacteria; phylum Pseudomonadota; class Gammaproteobacteria; order Granulosicoccales; family Granulosicoccaceae. The sequence continues at coordinate 7,101 of CAYZVB010000241.1, read as the reverse complement.
TTGTGCCATCAGCATATGCAAAGTGATCATTCCCGGCTGCAGATTACTCGCAACAACCCGCGACCCGAGCCAGCCCTGAAACGCCACCGCCAGAAACGCCGCTACCGATACCCGGAATACGGTCGCGTCTTTGCGGCGAAAATGACGTGATGCGATCATGGTGAGAAAAATAAAAATACCGATCGACACCCCCAGCAGACGGTTCAGGTATTCAATCCAGGTCTTGGTGGCGTTGAAACGTGTTTCAGCATAACCGCGGTCGGCATAAATTTGCTGATAGTCAGCCGGCAGTTGCTGCTCGCTGGTAGGCGGAATCCAGCGCCCAAAGCAGGTTGGCCAGTCCGGGCATCCCATACCGGCACCGCTGGCACGCACTGCTCCACCCACCAGTATCAGAATGAAAACCGCCGCTATAGTGGCAATACCAAGGCGCCGGAAGTGGTTTATTTGTGAATAATCCATAACGTATGCTGATTGAGTGTTGGTGTGAGGTTGCATTGCAGGCAATTGCCCAATGCCACGTTTAATACGCATCGCATCCGCGTCCGGCCCAATGCGGTTTGCCGGCGAAGACGGGGAAATTACTATCACTCGACGGCATATTTTAGCCTATCGGCGATGAATCTCCGATAGCTTCGAACAGTCGATTTTCGGAACCCGCTTTTTTGCCCTATAGTTATAAGACTCTACAGTTGCCGGCGGTAGTGAATTTGTTCACCGGCAACCCACGGCAGATCAGTGACCATGACAGCGAATAAAACAACCCGATTTACCCATTTTGATGAGCTGCTGGCAGTGCGCATGGCAACGCCCGAGTTTGAGCTTGCCGATCCCAAAGCGCTGCCCAGCCTCGAATGCGAATCGACCAGAATATTCATCGACGACCTGCTCGAAATGGGTTTTATCTATTCTCACGAATTTACCGTGACTAATGCAGTGGGCAAAGATGAAGGCGAACCCGCACGGCTGATTGCTTACATGAATGCGGAAGAAAGCGCCTATGCGGTGGTTACCGATCTGTACCACGATGATTGCTGGGTGCAGTTCACCAGCTATTTCGCCCAGGGCCGCCGCTTTGTTACCACCAGTCAACCGGGTGTTATGGAGCTGGATTTTCTGGAAAAATCCATGCCCAACCTGACCGTTCAGAACCTCGGCACCAGCCCGATCAGCAATCAGTGGAAACGGCACAAACGGCTGATCGCCATGGAGATCCCTGAAGCGACGCCTCTACTGTTTAAACCCGAGCAGCACCTCGCGGCCGAAAAACAATTTTACCGCCAGTACGGGCGCGAGTTGCTGAACAACAATATTTTGCAGCAAAGCGACACCCAGACTGTGCGTTTTACACGCTCCGGCGCACGTACCTTCCACGATGCCCTGACCTCGCGTTCCGCAAGACGTCCGATACCCAAAGTTGAAGGCTGGATTGGTAGACGCGGGCGCTTCCCTGTCAAAAATATGCTGAGCCTGAACAACCTGGCGCTGGCCGCGGCCGGCGTCTTTGCCGTCGGGCTGGTGGTCATGCTGCAAAACAGCAAAGATCAAACACTTTCGGTTGATTCGGCGACGCAGGAACAGCCGCAGGTCGCCTCAACGACCAACCCGGCACAACCGGCGGTGCCCGCTGTTACGACTACACAGTCCACCCTGCCCGAGCCTGCGCAGCTACCCGATATTGCCGCTATCGAATCGTCGCCGGAGACTGGCAACGCGGCAACACCGACACCGGACAAATCACAGAAAATCGACCGGCAGAAGATTCTCATCGCCGATCAGGAAGATGAAATGTGGAGAATTGCCGTCGAAAACGCAGAGTTTTTTCTACTCTCGAACGATGGCGACCCGGCGCCGTGGATTCGCACAGCACGCAAGATTGCCGCAGGTTTCAGCAGCAGTGACTCACGGCTGGCAAGAACCTATTTTCTGGCAGCACTGCTGGAGCCGGACTACCGCATTGCCGAGCAGCAGTTTAACCGTGCGCTGAGCATTCAAACTAAAACACTGGGCTTATACCACGCCGAAACCGCGCAAACGCTGGAGGCGCTTGCCTGGATCGCAGAACACAACAAGGAAAATCTGGAAGAAGCAATTACCCACCAGAGACTGGCGATTAATATTTATCGGGACATATTCGGTGCCAATGCAGAAGACACCAAAGCGGCGCAGTGGAAGCTTGAATACTTCGAAGATCGACTTGCAGGCGTGCGTCCGAAAACAGATTCAAACCGGCGACTGCTGCCGGCACTGGCCCGGTTCACTCGCTAATACATACTTTGCAACACGCATTAAACGGTGGCGGGCTTTTTTAAAGCCCGCCATGGTATTTTTTCTAGCCTGATTTACGCGCCATAAACGCTTCAATCGCTTCGGGTCGCAATGGCCCGGGGTTATTACCCACCAGCTCTCCCTGCGGATCAAACAGCAGATAGGTCGGGGTTCCGCGCAGGCTTTCCTGCGTCATTCCCTGATAGTGCGATGCAACAATCGCAATATTGCCAATCAGACTTGGAAAACTGGTTTTGTGCTGCTGCATGTTGTCTTTAACGGCTTCGATCTCTTCCATGCCATCGAGCGCAATACCAAGCACGTGCGCATCGGTATCTTTGTGCTTCGTATGGAAATCTGAAATTTCCGGTTTCTGCAGTTCGCAAATATGACAGGTGGTGGCCCACAACATCACCAGCAGCCATTTGCCATTGCCGCGATAGTCGTCAAGATCAACCACCTTGCCATCAAGCTCGTGCAACTCCATGCCAGCCCGCGCAGGGTTGCTGGAAACAACCGCCACAGCCAGAGTAATTGCAAAGATTTTCAGAGAGTTGCGCAATGACGCGCCACGGGAATTTCGAAGTACAGACACGGTCGGCTCCGGAGTGAATTTAATACTGGGACGAAGTAAAGGTGAGCAAGTTCACCACATAAACGAAAAAAGTTCCCGAACAGTCTGTCAATACTCACCACGGGCACATTAGCTGCAGTTATCCGGTTTCGTCACTTCAACGCGGTAAATGCGGGCTTGTCAGTCATCATACAGAAATTGCGGCAACCATCGGGCCAACCGGCGCTCTGTGTTGTTGTCCTGTGTGCATTGTTGCTGGCGTTGTTTAACCGGGCACAGTCGGACCCGAAAGGCGTTGTGACGACTACCGTTCTGGGTGCTACCAAAGCGCAGGAAACCCAGATCCGGGCGCACATCAGCACGCTGAGTTTCACTTCAACAGACAATATTGAAGCGCAGCTGAAAGCGATTGAATCCAGAGCAACCGACAGCCTGCAGGCGCTGGGCTACTATCACGCAACTGCCACAGCAAGCCACGCCACCTACAAACAAAACACTGCAATCAACCTGCACGTAGATGCCGGGCAGCCCGTCATAGTCGACGCGTTTAACCTCAAGCTTTCCGGTGAAGCCGATGAAAGCCGTGAGTTTCGAAAAATTCTAAGCGCACTGCCAATCCGTACCGGCCGGCGACTTGATCATGGAGACTACGAACGCGCAAAAGATATGCTGTACAGCCATGCACGCAACCTTGGTTTTTTTAGCGCCAGGTTTACACGTTCGCAGGTACTGGTGAGCCGCAAAGAAAAATCAGCACAAATCTGGATTGAGTTCGACTCCGGTGCAAGACACATAATCAACTCAATCACCTATAACACCGAACTTTTTGGAAAAGATTTTCTTACCCGGTGGCAGCCGTTTGAAGCAGGTGTGCCATACCGCGCCTCTTATACCGCCAACCTGACTCGCAATCTGCAAAACAGCGGATACTTCAAGCAGGTCAGTGTCAAACCAAATATCGTCCGACGCACCGGCAATCTGGTAGATCTAAACATTGATCTGGCAGCGGCGAAAGAAAATATCATGAGCCTCGGTGCCGGCTACGCAACCGATACCGAACTGCGGGTAAAAGGCAGTTGGCTCAGACCCCACCACAACGCCAGCGGTCATACGCTCAAGGGAGCAACCAGCCTGTCGCGGCTTCGACAGGAGCTTTCACTTAGCTACCAGATTCCACATCGCCAACAACCCGATCAGGGACGTTACACATTTGATGTTGGTCTGCTTAATCATCAAAGCGGCGATACATTCTCGCAACTTCGCACAATGAACATCAGTGACAAACGATTAATCGGTAACGGTTGGTACCGCGACATTTTTCTGCGTCTGGAAAACGAAAACACCGAAGATTCCACCGACAGAACCAACCTGTTACTACCGGGCTTCAGTTTTTCCCGCACCATGTCGGACGGCGGCATTCATCCCGACAAAGGTACTTTCCTGTCTTTTAAAATTTTCGGCGGGCACACCAGACTGCTGTCAGATATTAACATGCTGCAAATTACCGCCTCTGCCAAAAAACTGTTTTCAGTGCGTAAAAAACACTATCTGATTGGCAGAGCCGAGCTTGGTCTGTTGAAGACCTCTGATTTTAGCCGGGTCGCACCTTCACATCGATTTTTTACCGGTGGGGATAACAGTGTTCGCGGCTTTGCATTTCAGTCTATCTCGCCAACCAACGAACTCGACGAGACCATCGGCGGACAGTACTTAACCAATGCATCAATTGAATACAACTACTACTTTAGAGACCGCTGGGCATTTTCGGCGTTTACTGATGCCGGGCGGGCGTTTACAGACTCTGACACACCTTATAGCGTGGGTGTTGGTGCCGGCATACGATGGTTGTCTCCGGTAGGTCCGCTGCGCTTTGATATTGGTGTTGGCGTCAGTGAAGAAGACAATCCGGTTCGGGTTCACCTGGCTATTGGCCCGCAGCTATGATCAGGGCCTCATCAATAAAAATTACAGCTGCCATGCTGCTGCTGTTGATGGTTCTCTTTTTTGCGGTAGTCAGCTGGTGCTTCTTTACCGAACGCGGTGCCAGAATTTCTCTTGGCACTTTGCAAAACTCGCTGCCCAATCTGCAGTACCAGTACGAATCAGGTGATCTGGCCAACGGCCTGGTGCTGAGCAATATCAGCTGGACGATGAAAAATAACACGCGGATCTCTGCAGACCAGGCAGCGCTGCGATGGAATCCAATGTGTTGGCGTGGTCAGGAGTTTTGCTTAAAGAACGCCGAAATCAACCAGCTGACAATAGCCCTGGTAAAACCTAAGGTAAAGACCAACCCGATTCGTCTCAAACCGGTAAACCTGCCTTTTGCACTAATCGCAGACAAACTGTCTATTGATCGACTAACAGTAGAGCGCCCGGAAAAAAAATCGATCCATATCAACAATCTTGATTTCTCCGGCAGACTAACAGAACACACACTAACTGCCGACGCGCTACACCTGCAATGGCTGAACTTTAAGTTGCAGGCGGAGGGTCGAATGGAGCTCCATGAAAATTATCCGCTGAAACTCACCGGCCAGGTCTCGCCTGCCGATTCACAGCAAAAGCTCCCGGTAAAAAGTCGCTTTGTACTCAATGGAGATCTGCTGAATGCCCGGCTTAATTCAACGATATCACAGCCGTTTAATTCAACAATCACCGGTAAGCTGTCAGTCCTGACCAGAAAATTTCCGATTGACCTGAATCTGCAATGGCAACAAACCCAGTTGCCTTTTAAGTCAGAAAAGCCAGTCTTTTATCTTACCAATGGCGACTTGCAGCTCAGTGGATTCTGGCCTGACTACGACATTACCGGCAGCACTGAAACCAGTGGCCCCAAACTACCGGTAGCAATGACGAAGCTCGATGGAAACATCAACCTCAAGCGCCTTAACTTTAACCAGCTGCATCTTACAACGTTAAACGGAGACATCACCGCCAGTGGCAACCTGACGTTTGGACAGGGACTGGAATGGCAATCAGTAGTTCAGGTTAACAACATTGAACCGGACAAATTCTGGTCGATGCCAAAAACGCTGACCAATGGCACACTGGTTGTCAACGGACGTACCAACAACGGCCTGACCACAATACAGGCAGATGAATTAAACCTGCAGGGTACCACCGGTGGTTTCCCTTTTACCCTGACCGGTGATATTCACCGTATGGCAGATAAAAGCCTGCAACTGCACACAGTTGAGGTCAGTAATCGCAGTAATACACTAACCGCCAACGGTACTGTCGGCGATAACTCGGACGCCTCTGTTTTTTTCTCACTGCGTGAGCCAGGCATGTTTCACCCGGATTTAAAAGGTGACCTGCACGGCGACCTAAAACTCACCGGCAGCATGCAGTCGCCGCAGCTTATCGGTAGTGCTTCATCGGGCACGCTTTGGTTTAAGACACTTCGTGTCACTAACAGCAGAGTCACAGGTAAACTAAGAGCCAACAGCGACGAGGTGAGTGAACTAAAAATCGCAGCACAGTCTGCAACCAGCGGTGCACACAACGTGCGGGATTTGGTAGTCACTTTAAACGGCTCACCGGAAAATCACTACCTGCAGGCACAGTTCAATGGTGACCCGGTATCGGTCAGTTCAGTCAGAATGTCCGGTAAAGTAGACGAATACAACAACTGGATTGGCAAGATTTATAAAACCAGTGCAGCAATTGCCGAACAACCGGTAGAACTCGAGACTGAACCTCTTCGATAGTACCTTCGATAAAC
>CAYZVB010000241.1:0-522 GCA_964481315.1 uncultured Granulosicoccaceae bacterium | reverse complement strand
CAGCCGCACTGCTGGACGGTGCAGGAGTCTTCGGTATGCATAGAACGCCCTGCACTACTAGGCAAAGACGGCACGCTTGATTTCAGCGTCAACCGCTTTGATCTTGCCACACTCAATGCTTTTACCCCTGAAACAATGGCAGCAGAGGGGATACTGCAATCCAAAGGGGTGTTTAAGTGGAATGAATTTAAGCGCCCGCAGGCAGAAGTAAGCACCAACATCATCGGTGGAAAAATAACTGTTCAACCACCGGCAGCAACCAGCCCGGTCACTTTTGATCTCAGTACGGCTGATATGCAGATCACCACCCGTCGGAACAAAATACTATCAACACTCAACGTAAACACAGACAAGACCGGCGCAATTGCCGCTGACATAGAAATCGGACTGAACAAACGTAGTTACCCGCTTAGCGGATTGGTGACACTTGCAGATTCACCAATACCCTGGCTGTCAGAACACTTCCCTGCTATCGCTTTTAATAAAGGCACGGTAAGCAGCAGCTTCAATCTGGGTGGCACA
>CAYZVB010000240.1:0-8744 GCA_964481315.1 uncultured Granulosicoccaceae bacterium | reverse complement strand
CAGTGAAGCCCGACGCGTAAGCGAAGTGGGACGATGTTTGGGAAATAGTAGTTACTCAGCTGCCAATTGGTATCACTGTGCTCTGGCGGCGGGCATTTTTATGTTTGTTGCCGATTACCCATCCTTGCTCACGCTGCGGGCTTCCTCTGGTTGCTGCCTGCGCGCGGTGCGCGCCGCTAACTCAGGGATACCGTCTGCGCTGAAAGCCGCAGGTCAAGTTGCAGACTGCCTTCGTTAATCATCCAGCGTCGCAGGGTGTAGGTGCGCGCGCCGGTCTGATGCATTGGATCGGCATCGGCAAATTGTTTTGCCTGCTCCAGGCTTTCAGCGCGATAAACGATCATGCCCATGCCCTGCATTTGATCGCCGGTTTCGTCGGACAGCGGTCCGGCAAACGCCAGCGCACCGGATGCCTCGAGTGACTTCTGATAGGCGAGGTGGTCCGGCAACACGGCTTTGACTTCTTCGGGTGCTTTTTCGGGCGTACTGACCGCCACAAAAAGCTCATGCGCCAGAGAGCCGCGTTCTTTTGCAGCCGCCTTGTATTCTGCCCACGCCACCATGATCATCGCTCCTGAAAATATCGATATTATTTGACAGATAATAAAATAATCGTCATAAATAAGCCAACAGAGATCAACAGAACCGTATTGCGCTATCGAGGTATCTTCCTGCTGCTGCGGGCGTTACCCTGAAGCCATTCGGCGTTGTCTGATTATCTATCTTGCCTGCATCGCGTTGCCGATCACTACCATGGCTGGCTTCCGGACCAGTAGAATGAAAGAGCTATGAGAAACGTCACTGCCGATAACATTACCGAAACGTTCCTGTCTTACTTTGGTAAAGACACCGATCCGCGTTTGATGGAAATAATGTCCAGCCTGTCGAAACATCTGCACGAGTTTGCCAGGGAGACCAATCTGACTCACGAAGAGTGGAACAAAGGTCTCGAATTATTGCGGTGGGCCGGCAACATTACTACCAAAGAACGCGATGAGTTTGTGCTTTTGTCTGATGTGCTTGGGCTTTCTTCTCTGGTCGATATGGTTAACTCATCTCCGCAAGGTACCAGTTCTTCAGTGCTTGGGCCGTTTCATATTTCAAATCCGCCGAAGCGTGAAGCAGGTGCAGATCTTGGTGCGGGCTTTGACGGTGAGACTATTCTGGTGCGCGGTATGGTGAAAGACCCTGACGGCAATCCGATAAACGGTGCAACTATCGATATTTGGCAAACCGCTCCCAATGGTTTGTACTCGTCACAGGATCCTGAGCAGGACACTTACAGTTTTCACGCGTTGTTTACCACCGATGCCGACGGCAGCTACCGGTTTACTACCGTTCGGCCGGTGAGTTACACGGTTCCAACTGACGGTCCGGTCGGGGAAATACTCAATGCTACCGGCAGACACCCGTGGCGACCGTCGCACCTGCACTACATTATTAAAGCCAGTGGTTTTCGCACGCTGGTGACCGAGGTGTTTCCCGATGACGACCCGTATCTTGATGAAGACACCGTATTTGGTGTGCGGTCGGATCTGGTGATGAAGTATCAGCCGCAACCCGCCGGTTCTTTCCCCGCCGAAGGCTTTGAATTATCGGGTAAAGTAGAAGGTGAATATCTAACCGTCGACTTTGATCTGGTCCTGATGCCGGAATCGGGTGCGGCATAGCAGACGAGCAGACCAATATGAGTGATGCGACTTCATTTTCTACTGAACCACCAGCCGGTGCGGCGAAGTCTGCAACACAACGTGTGGTTACTGAACTGCGCAAACAGATTATTCAGGGCAAGCTGGCACCCGGAGATAAGCTCAAGGTCGAGACACTTAAAACCGTTTTAAACACCGGTGCCTCTCCCATTCGTGAAGCACTGAGTCTGCTTACCTCTGATCAACTGGTCGAACGACGTGATCAGCGCGGCTTCCGGGTGACGCCGGTTAGTGCAAAACATTTTCGCGAAATTTTAATGCTTCGCTGCAAGCTCGAAGACATCGCGTTGCGTGACAGTATTGAACACGGTGATACACAGTGGGAGGAAAGCCTGGTGCTTGCTCACCACCGGCTGTCAAAGGCGTCACGCGGCGAACCTGAACGATGGGAGCAATTACACAAGGCGTTTCATACCACGTTGTTAATCGCCTGTGGCTCTCCGATTTTGTTGCGTTTTACCGATCAGTTATACGACCTGAACATTCGCTACCGTTATCTGGCGGGTAAGTCCGGTGATTACGATAAACGTGATATTGATCAGGAGCATGAACAGATCCTGCAGGCCACACTGGCGCGTGACAAAGAAACAGCAGTTAATCACTTAATGGAACACTACACGCTAACCGGCAACTTTCTGGCCGAACAGTTCAATTAAAAAAACTCAACTTTACCGACCGGCACCGGGAGCGGTGCCGGTCGTGTGTTATCAGGCTGCGGCGTCGCGAACTTCACTGACAATAGTTTTAAACTCTGTATCGTCGAGAATATCGCGTTTTTCTATGCCTTTTTGCTTTACGCGGGTAAGCATTTCGGTAACCTGATCGTCGTCGGCCTCACCCAGTCCAAGCTCACCAAGCTTATATACAATTGATGCTTTACCACTCTTTTTACCAAGCACAACTTCACCGTTGCGCCCGGTAAGCGCCGGGTGTGTACCAAACATCACCAGCGGGTCTTCCATTACGTACTGAATGCCAATACCCGACTCTCGAATAAAGTTACCCGAGCCCAGTACAGGCTTGTTGCGTGCAATGGCTATATTCGACAGTGACGACAGCAACTCACCCAGTTCGGGTAGTTTGTCGAGCCGGTAGCCGGTTTCATAGCCATAGAGTAAATCGAGACCCAGCATCAGTTCTTCAAGAGCGGCATTGCCGGTGCGTTCACCAAGACCGTTACCGCAGCTGTGTACACATTCAGCACCAGCCGTTACTGCAGCCAGTTCGGTGGCGACGCCCATGCCAAAGTCGTTATGGGTGTGAATTTCAATCGGCAGCCCGGTCATGTCTTTCACCCAGCGCACCATGTACTTAATGGCTTCCGGTGTGGCACAACCCATGGTGTCGACAATGCCGATCGAGTCGGGCATTGCTTCATTGGTAATGGCTTTGCACAGGTTGGTAAGATCTTCCTCACGGGCACGCGTGGTGTCGTAAGGAAAGTAGACCGCAGTCAGGCCTTGCTCTTTGGCGTAGTTAATAACGTCCTTGCTTTTTTTGAATACATCTTCCCAGGTCCAGCCAAACTGAGTGACCAGCTTCGGGTAACCGATTGGTACTTCAATGATAACGCCGTGTGCACCACACTCGAGCGCCATGTCGATATCCTGTTTCATGGCGCGGGCGAAGGTGAAAATGCGAGATTTAAGACCGAGCTTTGCGATCTCTTTTATCGCCTCGGCGTCCTGCGGAGAAACGGCCGGCATGCCTGCCTCAATGCGCTCAACGCCAACCTCATCGAGTTTGGTGGCGATTTTGATTTTATCGTCAATGGAAAACACCACGCCCGGCGTCTGTTCGCCATCGCGCAGTGTTGCATCATGAATTTCAACTTTCGGCGGCAGCTCCAGCTGGTTTCTGACATCTGCCTTAAAATTGTACGGACTGACCCACCATTTGCCGTCGACCGAGTGCGTTTCACGCATTGGAATCCCTCTGCTGGAAGTAGTGATATTCGGAAGATAGGCGAATTATTATCATATATTTTCGCGATTCACAATAAAATAACGATATTTCATAGCTGCAGGGTTTCAATGGCTGCGGTCGATAACCGCGCGGGCATGCAGGGGACTAATGTCAGCCGATTGCCATTGCGGGCGCTGCCGCGCCGGTGACAGGTCAGACAATGGCTGTGCTAATCTTGAACAGTCCAGTGCAGCTCAAATCCGTGGAGGAACCATGCAACCGTATACTCTCGATCAATACGTCAGCGATATTCGCGCGATTACATCTGAGGAAACCGAAGAAAGCAAAATTACAGCGCGTATCAAGCCGCTTGCCGAGCGTTTTACCGCGGACCGCAGCTGGTTTACCGATGAGTACCGGGTGGTCGATGAAGAACAGGGTTTCGGTTTGCATTTGCTGCATGAAGAAGACAACCATGATCTGGCCGTGTTTGTCATTGCGTGGGCACCCGGTCGCGGTCTGGCGGCGCATAACCATAAAACCTGGGCCGTGGTATCCGGCATTGAAGGACAGGAGCACGAGACCAATTACAATCGTCTGGATGACGGCTCAAAGCCCGGCTATGCAGATCTTGAAATCACCCACGAGGCTACCCTCTATCCGGGCAGTGCCGTGTGTTGCCTGCCGGAAGATATTCACAGTGTCTGGAATAACGGTGATCAAATTGCCGTTTCGCTTCACACCTACGGACGTCATTTAAACCATACCGGGCGTTCTGTATTTGATGTTGAGGCTAAAACTGAATCGCCATGCATTGTAAAAGTGGAAGACTAATTATTTATGTGTCAGTCTCTTCCGTTAAGCGGTGTACGGGTTCTTGAGTTCGGGCAAATAGCGGCCGGGCCGTTTGCCGGATCACTAATGGCCGACCTCGGTGCCGATGTTGTCAAAGTTGAACGCCCCGATGGTGGTGACGGGATGCGCTCGTGGCCACCGATCAGTGAAAACTCTAACGGTGAAGTGTTCAGTGAAAACTTTGCATCACTGAATCGCAACAAACGTTCAATTACCGCAGACCTTAAAGACCCTGCGGATGTTTCACATCTGCTGCAACTTGCCACGCACTGTGATGTGATTGTTGAGAACTTCAGGCCCGGTGTTCTTAGCCGTCTCGGGCTTGGTTACAACGATGTTAAGGCAGTTAACTCAAAGCTTGTGTACTGTTCGATTTCCGGCTACGGACAAACCGGACCTTACTCGACCAAAGGAGCCTTTGATGTCACAGTGCAGGGCATGAGCGGGCTTATGAGCGTGACCGGAGAACCTGACGGCAACCCGGTCAAGTGTGGTGTGCCGGTGGGTGATTTCTGTGCAGGGTTGTACGCCGGTTACTCTATTCTGGCCAGGCTCATGCAGGTGCGTGCCGGCGGTGAGGGTGGTCACATAGACTGCTCCATGCTTGGCAGTTTAATTGGTGTTGCCGCCTTACAAACATCTGAATACTTCGGTAACGGCACGGCGCCGCAGGCACTGGGGTCGGCGCATCCGCGTAACGCTCCGTACCAGGCGTATAAAGCCAGTGATGACTATTTTATTATCGCTGCCGGTAACAACAAGCTATGGACTGAGGTGGCAGAAGCCGTCGGTTTGCCGGAACTGGCAAACGATGCGCGATTTGAAACGCAGCAGCTGCGTGCAAAGAATCAACAGGAGTTGCTAAGTCTGCTGCAGCCGGAATTTGAAAAGCAAACTGCCGCTTACTGGCTTGAAGCAATGGATAGTCGCGGGGTGCCTTGTTCACCAATAAACAACTACCCTGAAATTCTTAACAATGAGCATGTAGAGCATTTGAATCTGGTACGTCCGTTAACCCTGCCCAATGGCGTTGACACCCGCACCACAGCATTTCCTGTTGCGATTGATGGCTATGAATTTTCGGTGTATCGCGAACCACCTGAACTGGGTGCACACAATAGTGAAGTGTCCGGGGAGTGGCTTGGCGATGGAGACAGCAACTAATGGAGCTGGTTCGGTACACCGTCGATAATGCGGTTGCCACAATTACATTAAACAAACCAGCACAGCTCAACAGTTTTTGCAGAACCCTGGTTTCTGATTTACATGCGGCACTGGATCAGGCAGACATCGATAGCGTCAGTCATCTGGTGTTTCGTGCAAACGGCAAAGGGTTTTCAGGCGGGCTCGATTTGAGTGGCCTCGCTAATGAATCAGATGCTGACTTACTCGAACGGCTGGTGCAAATAGAGCTGCTGTTGCAGCGCGTGCGTCACCATCGATGTTCGACAATGGCACTGGTACACGGAGCCTGCTACGGCGCGGCGGCCGATCTGGTGCTGAGCTGTCGCACTCGCATTGCCGAGGCAGGTGCCCGATTTCTGATGCCTGGGCTGCGCTTCGGTATTGTGCTCGGCAGCGGACGCCTGCGCGACACCATCGGCGAGCCGGCGGCCTACCGGCTGCTCGACCGGATAAAACCATTCAAAGCAGAAGAGGGTCTTGCGGCGGGGTTTGTCACTGCCATTGCGGCGCAGGCCGAGTGGCCGCAGGCACAGACAGAGCATTTGCAGGTGATGTCGCAATACGCCGCGCAAGCCTATGCCATCCGCATGGAAAGGCTGACACCCGATACCCGTGATGCAGATATGGCAGCGCTGGTGCAGTCGGTGGTGCACAGTTCAATCAAACAGCGTATGCAGCAATACGTTGCCGCCATTGAGACTGCCAAAAAGTAGTGCTGGCCCACACTGCGCTTTCCGGTTCTGTGCCGCACGCAATCTACAGTTGCCAACGTCCGTCACATAGCGACGCAGAGTGTTGCGAATAACGGTTTCGTCTGCCGTGGGTATTGTGTATGCTTGCGCTCCGATTTGAATCGGCCGTTGCTGGCTGCTGCGGCCGACCACTTACATTACTTTGCAGCGTTGCGATATCAGCCGTCAAGCTGCTAACCCACGAGTACTACTTATGACTACTCCTGCGGACTGGACCGGAGGCGACAGCCTTTTTGTTTTCGGGTCACTGATGGATCGTGATGTGCTTGGCCTGGTGTCCGGCATTGATGCGGATAATCTGATGCTGACGCCAGCGACTGCCTACGGTCAAAAGCAGTGTGAGGTCGTTGAAGAAAGCTACCCGGTCTTGGTGGCTGATGAAGCGGCCAGCTGCAGTGGTTTGTTAATTTCTCGACTAACTCCGCTGGCGCTGCAGCGAATCATGTTTTTTGAAGGTGAAGAGTATTTTCTTGCGCCGGTATCCGTTTCAGCCCACGGTGGCAGCGTTGTGAATGCATGGTATTTCCGCGATGCCGGTGTGTTTACCGTTCGCGGTACAGCATGGGATTTTGCTGCGTGGCAAATCACTCACAAAACATCATTTATGCAGGCAAGCAGTGAATACATGGCATTGTTCGGCACCATGACATCTGCCGAAGCGGATGCGCACTGGCAGGCACTGGCGGAAGCGTCCGGCAGCGATGAGGTTGCTGCCTGAGCGCCACCCGCAGTTGCAAGGCTCAAGGGTAGCAACTAACGGAAGCTGCTGTATCAGACAGTAAGTACTGTTTCCTTCAATCATCCTGCCTCGCTCACGCGTCGGGCTACCCGGGTTCACGCCGGGGGACGCGCCCTGGCACCGAGGAAGCAACCATCAACTCATGCTTAGCCTGCGTATATCCAGCACTTTAAAACTTATTAGTTTCCGCCATCCGGTCTGTCGCATAGAATCAGCTCAGGTTTAAGCGGAATAGTGAATGGCTTCTGAAACAGTAGATACGCTGGTGGTAGGCGCCGGTCAGGCCGGTCTTGCCATGAGTGAACATCTGGGCAACAACGGTGTGCAGCACCTGGTGCTCGAGCGTGACCGTATTGCCGAGTGCTGGCGTACTGCGCGCTGGGACTCGCTGGTGGCCAACGGTCCTGCCTGGCATGACAGCTTTCCTACGATGGATTTTCAGGGTATTGACCCCGGTGCTTTTGCAACCAAAGACGAAGTGACTGAATACTTTGAAAACTTCGCAAAAAAAATAAACGCTCCGGTGCGCTGTGGCGTTGAAGTGACCCGCCTTGAAAAAAACCTGGGCGGTGCCGGTTACAGAGTTCACACCAGTGACGGGGAAATCATAGCCAATCATGTAGTGTGTGCCACCGGTCCGTTTCAGCGTCCGGTCATGCCGCCGGTGGTACCTGTTGATTCGGGTATTCATCAGATTCACTCCAACGAGTACTTTAATCCACAGCAATTGCCTGAAGGTGGTGTGCTGGTGGTTGGGTCCGGTTCTTCAGGGTCACAGATTGCCGATGAATTGTTGCGCAGCGGCAGACAGGTGTACCTGTCGGTTGGCCCGCATGACCGGCCGCCACGCAGTTATCGCGGCCGGGACTTCGTGTGGTGGCTCGGAGTGCTTGGCAAGTGGGATCTCGCTACCGTCGACCCGGACACAGCACACGTGACCATCGCTGTGAGTGGGGCGCAGGGCGGCTACACGGTAGATTTCAGACGTTACGCAGAACGCGGTATGACGCTGCTTGGTATGACGCAACACTACGACAACGGTGTGCTGCATTTTGCGCCTGACCTGAAAACCAACATTGAAAACGGTGACAGAAATTATTTGTCTATGCTTGATGAAGCCGATGCCTACCTCGAGCGCAACGGCCTCGAACTGCCGGCCGAGCCGGATGCACGTATCATCGGCTCCGACCCTGACTGCGTCAGTGATCCGGTGCTGTCGTTAAGCCTTGCCGGGGAGGGGATTGGATCGATTATCTGGGCTACCGGTTATGTGAATGACTTTAGCTGGATTGATCTGGATATTTTCGACAACGACGGTAAGCCATTGCACCAGCGCGGTGTGTCATCGGAGCCGGGCGTGTACTTTCTTGGTCTGCCGTGGTTATCGAGAAGAGGGTCTTCGTTTATCTGGGGGGTTTGGCACGATGCGAAATATCTTGCCGATCACATCACCACACAGCATCGTTATCTTGACTATCACAGGTCAGTGCAGGCAACAGTCCAGGCATGATTTACAGTTAGTTGAACGGGTTGTTCCGGTTTATGTGTTAAGTATCGAAATACTTTTCAAGATCCTGATCGTCGGTTGATTTGTTCTTT
>CAYZVB010000239.1:0-8778 GCA_964481315.1 uncultured Granulosicoccaceae bacterium | reverse complement strand
CTGGTGGTTTAGACGCTCGTCCCTCCCATAGTCGTTTTTGTCAGCAGACTCTACATATGGCAAGGAATACTCATGCAGCATCCCAGTCCTTTTAGGAAAATTCACTTGCAACATGTTTTACGTTACAGCGATATCCGTGCCTCCATCACAAAATTGCAGCAATGAAGATCGGCAGGATCCGGAACTGCCGGCTCAACAGCACCTGCTGAAGTGGCTCGGCTTTGCAGGCACCAGGTACGGGCGATCAGGTCTGTGCCCTCGCACGTTCACACAGCTGCGTCGTAAACCCCGGCACTCAGGCCGTCTCCAGCCGCTTATCAGCCAGACGGTTCGTGACCCTGACCGCAACTTACCGGTACCGGGATTGCATAAAGCTTTATTTGGGATTATATTCCCAATATCTAAAAACGGATTGTTACTATGTACAAACTTACGATTTCCGCAATTGCAGCCCTTGCGCTGACCGCCTGTGATTCTTCAAGCGTGTCTAACGGTGCCTCCGGCGGGGCTACAGAAAGCAGTATCAGCATTGCAGCAACGCAGCGCGACACACTGGATTCACTGCCAAATGTCAGTTTTAACGGTCAGTATGAAACCACCGCCCGACCGGAACTTGGCACTGGCGGTGGCGGTGGCGGTGGCGGTGGCGATGACTCTTCGCTCGTAGACGGCGACGCGGTTTCAAGCACCGCAGAATCTACGGACGCGGTCGATGGACGCATTGCCAGCGATATTCTTATATTTCCTCCAACCAACCCGAACCCGTCAATAAACCCGGGTACGCTGACCGCCGGTGACTATGACGATCAGCTGAACCCGCACCTTTACCAGAACTACGCAAGCGACTATCTGCAGAGACGCGGGCAATGGATTGATACTCCCAGACTCGACTTCAACAATCGCATACAAATTGCGGTAAGCAACAAAAACGGCCAGCCGTACGCCGGTGCTGAAATTGAAGCCGGCAGCGTGACACTGCAAAGTGCAGCAAACGGTGTGGCATCTTTGTACACCGGACTGGACTCGCTGCCACAGGACTTCACGCTTAAAGTAACAGCACGCGACGGTACCAGCGTGTCGCAGAGTATTAATCTGCAACAAGCTCGGAACGCCGGTCAAATAGAAGTAACACTGGCGACAACAGATGCTGCGCAGGGTTCGAACGCTGTAGATCTGATGTTTGTTATCGACACCACCGGCAGTATGGGTGACGAACTAAGCTTTCTGCAGACAGAACTTAGCGACATCATCAATTCAATCCCGAATCAGCTGTCGGATATCAACATCGGTTTAGTGTTCTACCGCGACTATGGAGACAACTATGTCGTTAGAGCACATGAATTCTCAGATAACATTAATGCCGTGCAGCTCAATTTAAATCAGGAGCAGGCGCGTGGCGGTGGCGATTATCCGGAAGCCATGGATCAGGCGCTGCAAACGGCAATGGCCGCAGACTGGCGAACTGACAGCCGCAAAGTCCTGTTTTTAATTGCAGATGCACCGCCCCACGGTGACCGCATGCGCGCTACCTGGAATGCAGCGCAGCAGGCACGCGACAACAATATTCATCTGGTTCCGGTGGCAGCCAGTGGTGTGGCTGAAGACGCCGAATACATCATGCGAAGTGTTGCTGCACTGACGCACGGACGTTACCTGTTTTTAACCGACGACTCAGGTTTCGGTGCTCCTCATGCAGAGCCGGATGTTGACTGTTACGTGGTGACCTCACTGCGCAGCTCAATGATCAGAGCACTTAACAGTCTGCTGAGCGGCGATCGTGTCGAACCAACTGACAACGACATTATCAGAACTGCTGGTAACTATAACAATGGTGTCTGCGAACAGGTACAACCAACACCGGACCCGAACACCATTGATTATTCTATTCTGGTCGAGCGTGCCAACCCGCGCAGCGGTGGGGCAGCAGACAGGCAAACGGTTGTTGCCGGTAACCAGTCTGAATTCGATAGTCTGCTAACCACCTACGGCGAGGAGCCGATCTCTCTGGACTTTACCAATACGCAGGCTTTGCTGGTTGATATGGGACAACAGAATACCGGTGGCTACTCTATCGGTATTAGTTCCGTTACTGAATTTGACGACTATGTGCAGGCGAATGTTGTGTACAACCACCCGGGGAATAATTGCGCTGTGACACTGGCACTGACCAATCCGATTTTGATTGCCTCAATTGCAACCAATAAAGAAATTCGTGTATCTGAAACAACAGTATCCGTCGACTGTGCGTTCTAACGAGGGCAGATCTACTGATCAGCACATGTAAACAGCGCCGCTACATCTTGCGGCGCTGTTAACTGCTTCTCAAATAAAAACTAATTCAGACACAACCACACACGCTCTCGCTACGCGGACCTCTAACGCGCAGACTCCTGGCCCCCGGTTTTTGCCGGACTAATACCGACCGACTTTAACGGCACCCGGGTATCCGCTAACGCGGTAAGATCAAGCTGCCGCTGTGATCGAAACAACGCACGCGACTGTCCAAACTGAACGGTATCGTTAATGGCAATACAACAGGCGAGTCGTTTATCACGCAGATAAAAGTAGCAGGTACTTGCTCCCTTCGTTCTGACAATACACTCTTCAGCGGCAGCAAAATCCCCGCGTTTTTGTATTAGCAGATCTCCCTGTTTTGACCATAGCCAAAGATCAGCCGCCACCGGCAGTGCGATATCGCAAATTGCGTGTGCGGCCCTTTCGGCAGAGACATTGGCATAGGCCCAGTTCTCAAGCGCCGGTTGCCCTGCAGGCCTTGCGCAGTCTCCGATAGCGAAGACATTGGGTGCCGACGTCATTTGCCTGTCGTTGACTATAATCCCCCGGTCAACCTCAACACCGGCACTTTCAGCAAGTTGAGTGTTGGGTGATATACCGATACAGGCGCAGGCAATATCGGAATCGAGTGCATCTTCACCGGGGCTGCTGCCAAGGTTTACCTCGACGCCAATGCATTGTTGATGCGCAAGCAGCAACGCAGAAATTTCCTCAGGTACCGACCGCGCGCAAAGTCTTTCGTTTTGTTCGAACAGTCGCACATCAAGCCCGTGTGATCTGGCCGTTGCAGCCACCTCGAGTCCCAGCCAGCCACCACCGATCACAGTAAGACGCTGTTCCCGCCTGAGCGTGTTGTAAAGCTGATCGGCATCGGACAATGTTCGCAACCGCAATGCACCGTCGCGTGTACGGGCCCTGCCACCAGTGGCAAACACAAGTTTGTCGAATGCGATTTGCTCACCCGCAACACTCACCAGCCGCTGTGAAAGATCAACCTGCTCGACAGCCGCACCAAGTTTTAGCTCAATACCGTATTCGGCGGCCATTACCGGTGTCAGCATGACCACCTCGTCCGGGGAGACCGATCGTGCCAAATACGACTTTGATAACTCAGGACGCTGATATGGCGGTGTCGACTCATTACCAAGCAGCACCACCTGCCCTTCATAACCAAGCCGCCTGAGTTCAAGCGCACATCTCGCTGCCGCCTGCCCCGCACCAATTACGACAGTTGTATCAGTATTCAAAACGGCTGCCCTCACGTTGACGATTAACGAAACCCGTTTCAAATGTTAGCACACGAATTGCTCACACAATTGCGGGGTCCACTTGCTGCGAGCGAAGATATACAAGTCCTCATCTGTTAATCGACGCCGATCATTGCCGCCATAAAACTGAATGTACAGGTGTTGCGTAGTAGCCTTGTCGTTCTAAAATCTGCAACCAACCCGGTGCTGAACACACCAGCAAGAGTCTTATGTGATGCATCGCGAACCTGGAAAGAGCATATTTGCGGCTTATGGCAGTCTGGCGTTTCCGCTGGCTGCAGCCTTTATCGCGCTGCAGGTATTTGTCCCCACCTTTTACGCAGAGTCTACCGGGTTAAGTTTAACCGCCATTGGTGTAGTCATGCTGATCGCAAAATTGTGTGACACAGTGACCGACCCGATAGTAGGTTATCTGTCAGACGTAACCCCCACGTCGTGGCGCCGACGCAAACTCTATGTGGTGCTGGCAACACCGCTGATTATCCTTTCAACCTATTTTCTATTTAATCCGCCGTCGGACGTGACCACAACCTATCTGCTGTTCTGGACCACTGCCATTTACGTTGCCGGAACGCTTTCTATTGTGCCAATGAATGCATGGGGGGCTGAACTATCCGACAACTACAACACCAGAAGCGCCATTGCCGGCACCCGCGTTGCGTTCGGACTGGTTGGATCACTCACCGCGTTGATGTTTGCGGTGGTCTTTGCCAGCGATAACTCTGCAGAACTTGCCCGGACCCTGTCAGGCATTACCTGGCTGGTGGTTGGCACACTGGTAGTGGCAACCATTTTGGCGGCAATTATAGTTCCCGATAATAAAGACACCGAACTGCCGGATGACACCATAGCATCTGCCTGGAAAGTTGTGAGTCAGCCCACACCGTTTCGCCAGCTACTGGTGAGCTTTTTCCTTAATGCCGTTGGCAATGCAATACCGGCAACGTTGTTCGTCTTGTATGTTACACACGTAATAGGTGATGAAGGCTCAGTGGGTAAATTACTTTTTCTCTACCTGGCATGCTCGGCGTTGTCTGTGCCCTTCTGGGTAAAGCTTTCAAAAAGATTTGGAAAACATCAGACCTGGACGATCGCAATTTTACTGGCTGTAGCATTTTTTCTGTGGACACCGTTCCTGACAACAGACTCAATTATGTTTTTCACCATTATTGTCATCGTTACCGGCTTCGCCACCGGAGCCGATCTGGTGCTGCCATCAGCAATTAATGCCGACATCATTGAATGGGATGCACTGCAAAGCGGCTATCGTCGCCCCGGGCTGTTTTTTGCGCTGTGGGGTACGGCAACAAAACTCTCTTTTGCACTGGCAATTGGTATTGCTTTTCCGCTGCTCGATGTGGTCGGCTTTAGTGCAACTTCGACCAATGACATCAATGCAATACAGGGGCTGGCCGTGATGTACGGGTTGCCCTGCATTGCATTTAAACTGAGTGCCCTGTTTATCATGCGCGGCTACCCAATCACCGAAGAAAAACACGCAGAGATACGCCGGCAGTTACAGGAAAGGGAACAAGCTACACACGCCTGATAATTATCTATGCCCGACCATAAACAATCACGCCCGCATTGAGCGGGCGCTTTAAGTAACACAACAACGAAAAGTACCGGATCAGTCTTCGGCCAGCTCTTCAAACTCTTTGCGGCGGGCTGCCATCCACTCTTCCATTGCACCCGGCTTTTCCATTAGCGCCTTCATCTCAGCCATCACTTTCAGGTGCGCTTCGTCCTGCTGTTGAAACATCTGCATGCCGTGCGCTTTACTGAGCTCGGCCATCTCTTCAAAAGTTTCGGCACTAAAAGTCTCATCGCAAGCGCCACCGAGTTGTTTACAGCTCATGGTTTTCATCGTTTTTCTCCCGGAGTAGTCGGACGTTTTTACAACCAGTGAACTATTACTGTATCACACCAGCCCCGGATGCTGACTGCAGTGCACCTGCCCTGCAACAGCATCACTGAACGGCAATGTTTAGGCGGCAAACTCGCTCATAGCTACAGCACGATTTTCAAGCATGGAACGCTGCGCCGCCATACCCATCAGTACAGCCTTTTTACCATCGTCGAGCGAAACCTCGACCGAACCGTGGTTGCGAACAACCTCGAGAAATTTGCGATGCTGGTAAAAAGTAGAACCGTTATGGTCACCGGCTTCAAGTAACGCGGGGTCGACCGGCACTTCCTTTTCTTCGGGGCCTGCCGGGTTGCGCGGACTGACAATAACCTGCGGTACCGGCGGTTCACCGAGGTGTTCGGACCAGAATCGCCCGGGGCCGGGTACGCGCGCTTCAATCTTACCGTGCCTGCCAACCGCAGAGATTTCTTCCTGATAACGCGAGCCTTCGGCAAACATACATAGCTCCAGCATTGCACGTGCACCGTTGTCGAAATCGACAATCACATAACCATTGTCGTAGATGTCCGGCACCTGTCCGTTATAGTTTTCATTGAGATGGTTAACGTTCTGTGCACCGGAAGCCATAACACGCAACGGCTCGGCACCAATGGCATGGCGCATCAGATCAAAGAAGTGGCAGCACTTTTCGACAAACGTGCCACCGGTTTGATGATTAAAACGATTCCAGTCACCGACTTTTTCAAGAAACGGAAACCGGTGCTCACGAATACTCAGCATATTTATACCACCGGTAACCTGCTGTACTTCGTCAAGGAAGACAGCAATCGGTGGCATGTAACGATACTCCATCGCCACCCATGCCGGTGCATTGTAGGAAGCGATAAACTGTTCGATACGGGTAGCATGATCAGGGTCTGTAAAAAGAGGCTTTTCTACCAGCACAGGTAATGGCCTGGCTGCCAACTGTTCCAGCTGTTCCATGTGACAAAAGTTCGGGCTAACAATCACGTAGCAGTCGAGCTGTTCAATATCGAGCATTGCTTCAATGCTTTGAACAAACACGGCATCGGGTGCAAGCTCTGCGGCAATTGCTGCCATTTGCCTGTCCGGCTCAAGAATGGCCGTTACTTTTGTGTCCGGCAACAACGCGATGTTTCGCAGATGCTCCTGCCCCATCATGCCGCAACCAATAATGCCGTAGTGAGTCGTTGTCATAGATAGTCTGTTGTATATAAGTATGGTTATTTCAAACGCTGTACGTAGCGAGACTTAACCGGGTTAAACCAGGTTCTTGAATATTCAACCGGCAAAGCGCTTTGCGCCCAGCTGAATCGCTCTATAAAACCGAATGTTTCTCCGGCACGGTTGCCAAAACTGTCGGGTGTCCATGACGGCAAATCACTTACCGAAACCCTGTCTTCCGCACGATGAATCCAGAACCCGAGCTTTAGCTGGTAGTATCGATAAAGTGAATCACCCAGTTGATTAATGTCGATTAAACCGGCGTCACGATCAAGCCAGATCTCTTCAAGAGCAATGGCAATCTGATCGAGGCAACGCAACCTTCTTATCCGTGTTGCAAATTCAGAAGTGCCGAAAGCCGGCAGATCTTCAGGCTTGGCAAGTTCTTCTATTTGCAACACCTGAGCAGTCGGCAACCCGCCACCGTCCGGCAACTCAAGACGAAACATCGAATAGATGCTGCGCGTTTGATCGGTAGCGCGCACATAGTTTCCCGAACCCTGCACACTTTCCAGCATGCCCTGCTTTTGCAACTCAGCCAGCGCTTTGCGCAATGTGCGCACGGTGGTACCAAATTGTTTTGCCAGATCACGCTCGGGAGGCAAGCGGTCACCTTCAGTGAATCGACCGGCAGCAATCTCACGACTAAGCGATTCGCTAATTTGCAGATACAGCGGAATTAACGTCGAATCAGCAGGCAGGTTAGCGTCCGGCGAATTTCGATCACGGACAGACCTTTTGCCGGCAATCGCCCGCCCGGCACTTATCTGATTGTTTTTTTCCGGCGCTGTCACGAATGTACCGACCTCGTCAAAGCGACCACTTAACCAGTGACCGGGGTGATTTAAGAGACTTCAAAATTGATGCCCGAGTGCTACACCTGTAGATCGGTAAGATAACGCGCTGCATCGTCAAAATTTCTAATTTAGCGCATAAATACCGCATTTTCATTGATATTAGAGCATGATAGTTTGGCGTTGTCACAACTTCGCCACCAAATATTGATACACCATTGCTTTACCCATATTCGAATGCTAGTCTCTGGTCATCTTTTGAGGAGGCAGCCATGTCAGTGGTACCCATTACATCGTCGGATCTGAATGCGGCTGAAGTGTCGTGGTTTTCGGCCCTTTGCTCAGATGACTACCAGTTTCTGGGCGTGCCGGACGGCAATTTGCGCTCATCATGGGCGCACTGCTCCGATATTGTGAAAACCGCCGAGGCGCAGGGCTTTAGAAACATTCTGTGCCCGTCGTCCTACCAGGTCGGGCAGGACACATTAAGTTTTGTCGCCGGCTGCGCCCCAATCACCTCGAAAATCAATCTGCTGGCAGCGGTACGTTGCGGTGAAATGCAGCCGATTATGTTGGCGCGGACCATTGCCACCCTCGATCACATGCTCGAAGGCCGCTTAACGGTCAATATTATTTCTTCGGACTTTCCAGGTGAAAAAGCTGACAGTGGCTTTCGCTATCAGCGCTCACGCGAAGTCGTGGAAATTTTAAAGCAGGCCTGGACGCAGGATGAAATCAATTACCAGGGTGAGGTTTATCAGTTCAGTGATCTCACCACCGACCCGGCACGCCCTTATCAAACCGGCGGACCGCTACTGTACTTTGGCGGCTATTCGCCACCGGCGCTGGAACTGTGTGGCCAGCACTGCGACGTTTACCTGATGTGGCCTGAAAAAATGGAAGAGCTTGAAGGTCGCATGAAGGCGGTTAACGCAGTGGCAGAGCGCTACAACCGAACGCTCGACTACGGATTACGTGTGCATATGATTGTACGTGACACTGAAGCTGAAGCGCGTGAATATGCCGAGTACATTGTTTCCAAACTCGATGACGAACAGGGCCGTGCGATTAGAGAACGTGCCCTCGATTCCACATCACTGGGTGTCAGCCATCAGGCAAAGAACCGTGAACTTGCCGCTGACGACGGTTTTGTTGAACCGCTGTTGTGGACCGGTGTTGGTCGTGCGCGTTCCGGCTGTGGTGCTGCACTGGTGGGTTCACCGGAACAAATAATAGAAAGACTGCAGCAATATCAAAAAATGGGTATCCGATCATTTATTTTATCCGGCTATCCGCACATTGAAGA
>CAYZVB010000238.1:5850-8785 GCA_964481315.1 uncultured Granulosicoccaceae bacterium | reverse complement strand
AAAACAGACATTTTCTCAAACATCCTCAGTCGCCTTGTGAATAATGCAGGCTAGCCCCCCGTCTCCACCTATCAACTAAGTAGTAGTATCCTGAGATGGATTTACCCAGTCATCAGGCACACGTGCGCTGCCGCGAACGATCAGTTCACCCGGTATTTCTATATTCTCTGGCGGCCTTTCAGCGTCTTTGATTTCAGCAAGCAACAAGTCAGTCACCGCCGCCACCATTCGATTTAACGGCTGCCGTACCGTCGTCAGATCAAACGTTTTCCAGCTGGCCATCGGAGCATCGTCATAGCCGATCACTGAAACGTCATCGGGGACCTTCAAACCGAGCTCAACCTGCAACACTTCAAGCACACCAAACGCCATGTGGTCAGTGGCGACAAACAATGCATCGGGGATGGTCGTCTGCGCGAATAAGCGCCTGGTTTCCTCCATGGCGACATTGCGTCGGAAATGACAATCGACACACGCCAATGGCTCAAGTTCTGCGGCGTGCATTGCGGCAACAAACCCTTCCCTGCGCTCAACGCCATTCATTGCATTGTGCCAACCGGCCAGATGAGCAATATGTTGGTGTCCGGACCGGATCAGGAACTCTGTAGCGAGCTTTCCACCTTCAATATTGGATGCAGTGACCTTTGATACGTTAGGCTGGTTCTGCCCCCTGTTAAAGAGCACACAGGGGATACCGGATTTTCTAACGCGGGAGACTAACCGGTTCGACAAACTGATCGACGCAAGCAAAATACCGTCGACCTGATCGGCCAGCAGATCATCGACAATAGCATCGACATCATCGGCACTGTTGCCGGCGAAATAGACGGTTACCGAATAGCCCTGTGCGTTGAGCGCTTTCGACAATCTTTGCAACGCATCGGCAAAAAAGCTGTTTTTAAGATACGCAAGCACAATCCCGATACGAAACGAACTGCCGGAATTCAGCGACCGTGCAACCAGATTAGGGATATAACCCAACTCACGCGCAACTGCCCGCACCCGCTCTGCCTTGACCGGATCGACGGACGCGGAACGGCTAAACACACGGCTGACAGTAGGCTGGCTTACACCCGCGGCTTTAGCCACTTCGGTAGCAGTAACGCGCGAATGCTTCATAGCGTTACCTTCTAATCCGCTTTTCTGTGTCGGGATCAAACAGGTACAAATGATCTTTATCCAGACTGATGCCGACAATGTCGTCCTGGTCCTTTCGCAAATGTCTGCCTCCCCGGGCAATCACTCGCTGCTTCCCCCACTGCACCGTCAGTAAGGTACTTTCCCCGGTATTCTCAAACGTATAGATCTTTACATCGATATCGCCCTGCCCCGGTTCATGAACGGTCATGTCATCGGCGCGAACGCCGAGCACGACCTTATCCCGATTGGGCGTGTCGACTTCAACCAGTCTGGTACCACCGGTGGTGACGAACATGCCGTCACTTATCGACCCGTGGATCAGGTTCATCGCAGGCGAACCGATAAACCCTGCAACAAACAGATTGGCCGGATCGTTATAGATTTCATCCGGTGTACCGAGTTGTTGAATAACACCATGTTTCATTACGGCTACCCGGTCAGCGAGCGTCATTGCCTCAATCTGATCGTGCGTCACATAGACTGTGGTGATCTTGAGTTCGCGTGACAGGTGTTTTAATTCGGCACGCATAGTGACTCTGAGCTTGGCATCAAGGTTAGACAGTGGCTCATCCATCAAAAACACTTTGGGGGTTCGGACAATCGCACGGGCAAGTGCGACTCGCTGTCGTTGCCCGCCGGATAACGCCTTGGGTTTGCGATCAAGAAATTCTGTCAGTTCTACTTTGGCTGCGGCCTGTTCCACACGTGGACCAATCTCCGATTTTTCCACACCACGAACGCGCAGTGGATAGGCGATATTTTCAAAGATGGACATATGCGGATACAGACCATAGTTCTGAAACACCATGGCCACGTCGCGATCTTTAGGAAGGTCGTCATTAACCTTTCGGTCGCCAATCCATATCTCGCCACTGGTGGGATCTTCCAGACCGGCGATCATTCGCATGGTGGTGGTCTTACCACAGCCTGACGGGCCGAGTAACACCAGAAACTCGCGGTCAGTGATATGCAGTGACTGGTTGTCGACGCCGACAAAATTACCCCAGCGCTTGGTTAGATTTTCGAGTCTGATTTCAGCCATGTCAGCGCACTGCCCCCATTGTCATGCCCTGTACAAAGTACTTTCTGATCATCAGAGCCAGTACAAACATTGGTGCCATAATGATTATTCCAGCCGCCGACAGCAGGTTCCACAGATCACCTTCCTCCCCTTTAAACAGGGCCAGCCCAATCGGCAGGGTGACGGCTTCTTTATTGGTTAATATCAATGCAAACAGAAATTCGTTCCTCGCAATAATGAAACAAAAAATGCCACTGGTGAGCAGTCCGGGTGCGGCCATTGGCAAAACGATGTTGCGGATGACCTGTAGTCTTGAAGATCCGTCTACCATGGCTGCCTCTTCGGTATCCATCGGAATACCATCGATAAAGCCCTTGATCATCCAGATCGCAAACGGCATCACTATGGCAAGGTTGACCAGAATTAACCCCAGCCTGGTGTCGAGTAATCCGATATCTCTGAACATCACAAAGAACGGGAGAATAATCACAACGGCCGGTACGAATTGTGTGGCGAGTATAATCACCAGCATCATGGTTTCACCGGTCATTCGAAAACGGCTGAACGAATAAGCAGCCAGTGTAGCGATAGGGATTGCAATAAGTACCGTGATTAACGCGACGATGGTGGAGTTAAACAACTTCTCACCAAGGCGGTAAGGGTCATCGAATACGGTACCGAAGTTGTCGAGCGTTGGTGTAAAAAACAGCTTTAGTTGATAGACGTCTACGTGAGACTTAAACGCCGCAAGAAAAATCCAAAGGATAGGCACCA
>CAYZVB010000238.1:0-5840 GCA_964481315.1 uncultured Granulosicoccaceae bacterium | reverse complement strand
CTTTGCAAGGCCCGCCACAGCTGCTTTTTTCTTCTGCCGTTCATGTATTCAATCCTTGCGAAATACAAACTTCGCATACGCATAGGTTAAAAATATCATCGGAATGACCATTAACCAGGCAACGGAGGCTGAATACCCGATCTGACCGTACTTCATGCCGTTGAAGTAGATGTAATGGCTCAGCGTTTGCGTCACTGTGCCAGGCCCACCATTAGTCAGCATAAATACCTGATCGAAGGTTTTGAGGCTGAAGATGGACTTTAAAATTATAACTACAGCAAGTACGGATCTTAACTGTGGCAGAGTAATGTCCTTAAACACACGCCAGCCACTTGCACCATCTATCTGAGCAGCTTCGATCGTGTCGCGCGGTATGCTCGCCAAACCGCCGATTAGCACCAGCGTTAAAAACGGAATCCACCCCCATACGTCCGCCATCACAACCACTGCAAATGCAAGCGTGGGGTCAGCCAGCCAGCTAACATCAGCCAACGGTGGAATCATCACACCAAAAAATGCGTCAAACAAACCGAACTCAGGGTTAAACATAAAACGAAAAGAGACACCGATTAGCGCCGGACTCATGGCAAAGGGAAGTATCAGCAAGGTTTGCGCAGAACTTCGCAATCGTCCCCCGGGAGCTAATAGCAAGGCCAGTGCTAACGCAAACACCGTAGTCAGAACCACCGTCACTACGGTGTATACCGCAGTGACCCACACAGAATTCCAAAACGCCGGCTCTTCGAAAAGCGCCCAGGTGTAGTTTTCCCATCCAAGGTACTGATTGAGTGAGCCTGGACGGTTGAGACGACCCACCGTAAAAGACAGTCTTGCAGCTTCGATCAGCGGCCATATCGCTGTGGCGAAAACCACAACCACTGCAGGCAGGACGAGTAGATATTTAAGCGTATTATCGCGCATGGTGCTCCGCTTCGAGCAATAGAAACAGAAGAGCAAATGCCAGGCAGCGTTAACGCTGGCTGGAGCGCTAAACTAACAGCATGACAAACAATTTAAAATGTCTGAGCGCGCGGCCACCTACCGGCAGCCGCGCCTGTTGCCTTCGAACTACGGGCTCGCTATCGACGGCTGCGCTTGAGCACTTTATCCGTTCTTTCTGCGGCTTCAGTCATCAGCTTTTCTACATCTCCACCCGATGCGGCTTCTGCGATTGCAGCAGACAATATGTCACCCACTTCCGGCCACTCGGGAATTTGCGGCATGATGTCCGACTCTTTCAGACTGTCCCAGGCAGCCGACTGAATACCATCGTTGGCGGCATTCACTTCAGCATCCTGCAAGGATGAAATATGAGTCACCACATTATTGATGATTGTCTTACCACCCACTTCGCGGACAGTTGCGTTGGCCTTATCCATTTCAGGATTCGACAACCACTTTAAAAACTCCCACGCGGCATCCTGGTTTTTCGAATAGGTCGATATAGAGAATGGCATTGAGATAGCGTATGTCTTGGTCGCACCCTGATATGAAGGCATGCCTGCAAAGCCAACCTGATCTTTGGTTAACGTTGATGAATCTGGATTGTGGAATCCGGAATATGCCCACCACCACACAGGAATCATCGCGGATTTACCCTGCATGAATGACTGTCGTGCATCTTGCTCGTTAAAAGCCACGCTATTAGGGTTGGTTACACCGTGTTCTGTATGCAGAGCGATGTAATCTTTAGTTGCCTGTATCCCCGCTTCCGAGGCCCACGCAGCATTGCCTTCTTCATCAAATATTTCAGCACCGGCAGCCCACAGAAAGTTGATCCAGATAAACAGATTCTGACGGTTGCCATCGTTGTTGTAGTACAACGCCAGCGGCGCAACATCGGGGTTGGACTCTTTGAGCTCTTTGCCAATGCGAACAACGTCCTCCCAGGTCTTCGGCGGCTCAGGGATCAGGTCTTTTCGATAGAACATCAGCTGCGGATGCGCACGTAGCGGAAAACCAAGGGTTTCACCTTCAAACTGCGCTGAGCGGGCAAACGCTGCCGGATAGCGATCCATACTAATGCCATCGCGCTCCATTAATTCATCTATTCGCTTCAGCCAGTGCGCATTAGGCGGCCCCCAGCTGTCAAGGTAGTTCACCACATCAAACGTACCGTTGGCAGCGACGCCCTCGGCGTTGATCTTTTCCTGCAAACTTCCAAAGGGAATGAAAGTCCACTCGGTTTCTATACCGGTTAATTCAGTAAACTCGTCATCGCGAAGCATCAGTCCGTCAAACTGCGGCGTCACTACGCTTAAGATATTGAGTTTCGTGCCAGCAAATGGCTTACCGTCGGTTAGGTTGTACGGTAGTTCCTGCGATATTGCGCATAGTGGCGTGACCGCCAAAGCAGCAACGGCCACAAGGCCCTTCCAATAGGATCGTTTTTTCACCATCTTCCTCCTGCGGATTACGTTGGGAATTCGATCATATGCCACTCTGAATACGTATTCAAGGTGAAATATACCTTTACTGCTGTAGTCTCTTTTTTTCGCCTTTATCAATTTCTTACGTAGACTAACGGCGCTACGCATGCCACAACATCCCACAGCGACTGACAGTAAAAACGCACCCGATATGGGTTCACATCAATGACGTCGAGGATTGACCAGACGTTGTTATCGCACAGCGAATATCTATTCGCCATGCGACAATCTCAGGCAGCTCAGCCCTGCTGGCGCATGTACGATTTACATGTTCGTCCACCCCGAAGTCATGGAGAACTCAGATTGGTTGCGTCGAGTGCTGCGGTACAGTCCAGAGCTTGAGTACACCGGATTGGCATTTGATCGAGCAGTGGCGTACGGCCCGCTGTTTCGCGATCTGAGCCGTCAACGGCAAAAGGACCCTGGGGGTCAGCTGGTGAGTGAAACTCGGATTTATAGGAATTCCCTTTATCCAAGTTGAGAACAGCAACAGACGGAGAATAAGTTTAAACTCCGCAAACCATCCCCACCCCCTCTGACTCCATTCTCAACTGACTATGCTCTACCCTGTTTTATAAATAGGACAAACTGAGCACGCGTTACTACGTGAGCAACGCATGCTCAAACTTAGTCGCCGGTTACATGGACAATGCCTGCTCCAGCGCCGGATCGATACCCGCTTCTATGTCTTCTAACCTGAAAACAGGAACCTCAATATCTGGTGTTAGCCCTGTGCCTTCAAAACTGACACCCTGCGCATCAAGATAGACTTCGTTAGAAAGCCCCACAAACCACCCGTTCGGTAGTGGTTTTTGAAGAATGTCAGACAGAATTCCCGCTGTTCTTTCCCCTATCACGGTAACCTGTGGAAGCCGGTGCATGGGAATTGCGAAGACTTCCGCCGCACTGGCCGTATCTGCACCGACAATCATCGTGACCGGATTTAGATAAGCACCAGAGGCTGGTGGTTCGAGCCAGGCTTCTACAGGCACAGATTCGAAGTCCCGGCCGCGAGCGCTCTTACTAAAAGCCAGTTGCCGATCACTAACAAAACGTTGAGCGAAGTTAAGGCCAATTGAATCCAGTCCTCCACCATTAATGCGTACATCAACGATTAGCCGCGAAGTATTAGCCAGATCAACCATGGCAAGATCCATTGCAGCGCTGGCTGCAGCAAGTTCTTCCACTTCGCTGGCATCAATTGGCTCACCATCGGCGTCCTGCACATAGCCTTCCATCGCTCCAATAAACAGGTATCCAACGCTACCGTCATTGATAGTCGCCCACACCAGCTGCCCCTGTTCTTCTACTGAACCCTCGTCCATTTTCGATACAAGCACATTCTCGAATTGATTTAAGACCCCATCTACAAAAACACCAGGATCAGTGATTTCACTTTGTGCCTCAAAACCTCGTTCGAGCTCAAGGTTAGCTCCCCGGTTTGTAGCAGGGGAAAAACCATCGTCGTCAGAGAACAAAAATACATGGCCATCATCAATGGGTGACAGCAGGTTAGCCAGCAGCTCAAACAGCGATGCGTCGTCGGTGACCTCAGCTACCCCGGGCAGCTGATTCTGATACTCAGCTGCCCAGTCAACATTACGTAAATCGAAAAATGCATAGTATTCGTCAAATGTCTCCCAGGTGAAGTCAAAAACACTTTGCGCATCTCTTGCGAGTGTCTCTTCACAACGCGCTGGCAAATTTTCCAATCGCTCAAGGCGTCGCATAAACGGTTCTGCAGGGAATGCTATAGACAATTGATTGCCTTCAAGGTTGTACCTTGTTTGCGCAACGTCATCATCGGACAGACCAACAAGTCCCTGATCAGTAACAACTTCGAGGCAGGTATTTTCAGTAACCGTATACCACGTTGTTCGATTGCCGGTGTACTCATAAATGTTTCCATAACCCCGTTGCTCCCAGATGCCTTCAAGTTGCTGTAGCGCGGCATCGTCCAGGAAAGTCATGGCCACCTCGCTTGTACCGGAGCCATTCTCATTGCCATCGTCACTTGACGAGCAACCAGACAACATTAAAGCCCCGGCCAAACAAGCCAACGACAAGATTTTTCGTGCTGAATATTTCATTGTTTCTCTCCATTTGTAACGGCGACAGCATTGTTACTGTCACCGTTGTACATACCATCGCTATTTTGATCAATTCCCATTCGAATTCCGGAGCCAGGAGGCACACAGGTAAAAGTCATAGCGCCGCCTGCCTGCATGGCCAGATTTTTCATCTGTGCAACCGTGTATGTTTCTGGCTCAAGATCACTTTGAAAGGTATTTGCATCTATTAGTACGAAACCACGCTGCACATTTTGCACAACACCTTTGGCAATCAAGTCACATTCAGGTCGCGGACGTGTTATTGCCGCCCGCTCCAGTAACAGATCAAGCCTTGCGTAGGTAGCAGCGCCACTGTTGGAATCAAGCGTAATCTGTTGACCGACTACGGGCGCATGGTCACTATCTATTGCCATAACAAATTCAACGACCTGTTGCCGTTTTAAATCGTTTGTTTCGGCGTTTTGGTCGAATGCAAAGACATCACCCATCAGGAAATTATCCAGCGTATCCATATTTCCATCATGCATAAATCCAAAGCCTTTGATCTGATCACCAAACTCCGATTCACTGCCTGAAAACCGGCCACTGTTACCAAACTTGCCTACCTTTTGATACATATTGCGCAAGTGTGGAACTTTAAATTCCTGAGAAATATCGTCCCCCTCAACTGAGCTACCACCATCAGTACCAAAGTGCCCTCTTTCAGCATCGATGGTATGGCAATCGTTACAGGTGAATTGCTCCCCGGTGGTAATGTCCTGCATATAGGTTTGCTGACCCTGCGCCTGCGATGCAGTCAGTGAGTTATCCAATGCACGTATTGGATTGGGTGGATATTGAATTTCTAAAGCGAAATCTGCAAAGGCAGACATTTCAGCATCACTCAACAGAGAATCCGCACCCAGTAACTGAGGGAACGCCATGTTGAATTCACGGAATGCTGCGCGCTCTGTGCTTTCACCCACTGCTGCACTGGCACCGGTTCGGTCTCCTCGCCAATGCATAGGTCCCTGCCCTGCCAGTCCCCTGAGGCTCTGCGTGGCCATTGGACCTTTAAGCGGATGAAACGATATGGAACCAGGCGGAGTCAGTGCTATATTGACAAACCGGTTCGGGTTGGCGACCACTTCTTCATCAGGGTTACCAAGATCCCATGCCAGTCCGTCAACATCACCAAACACATGACACATGCCACAGGACGCATCCCATGACTGGAAAGCTCAGTGGCGTTATAAAGAAATGGCCGGCCTGCAACAACTACATCAGGCTCCGGATTGAATAGCGCTGTGCTGTTAATCACGGTGTTTGTACTGGTATCAACGGCGACAACGCTATTGTT
>CAYZVB010000237.1:0-8787 GCA_964481315.1 uncultured Granulosicoccaceae bacterium | reverse complement strand
GCCTGAACCGATAAAGATTTCATCGACCTCTTCAATGTCAGTTATCTGGGAAGCAAACTCGGCTGCTGCTGCCACATACCCGAGTGCGCCGGTGGGTGGATGTGCCATACCCAAATGCACAACATACGGATTACCGCCCTCCTCACGCAGTTGATCGGCGATGTTATCGAGTGATTTATCGGCACCGCTTTCATCTTCTCCGGCTGCGTAACTGTGTACCGTCGCACCAAGTAATCTGTTTAACAGAACATTCCCGCCGCTGCGATATTGTTCACTACTGGTATCAACTCGCTCTTCAAGCTGTACATGACAGGCAAGGTTATATTTTGCAGCCATAGCTGCGGCAGTTCGTACAAAATTCGATTGAACCGCACCGGTGATTAACAAAGTGTCTGCCTGCATGGCGACTGCTTCACCAAGGTAGAACTCGAGCTGCCGGACCTTGTTACCGCCAAACGCAATGCCGGTACAGTCATCACGCTTAACTGATAACCGAAAACCAAGGTCTGCACCAAGGTTATCAAGGCGATCAATCGGCGTTGGCGTGTGTGCAGCATACACCCGCGGAAATTGCTCGAGCTTGTGAATGAGTTGCTGGGCAGCCGACATCTGGCTTTTTGCTCCTGGTATGGTGCAGTTGGTTGAACGGGCTTGATTAGGAACCCAAAGACAATACCTGCTGTGCGCACAGCACACCGGGGTTATAGCGCTGTGCTCTGTGCATACTGCGACGTGCTGCACGAAGTGCGATGCGGCACCGCAGTAACGAATATCGAACAGGTCTCAGTTTGTTAATGCCAACCTGATGCCAGCCATCCATGAGCACTAATTTTGCAGCCACCTGTACAGGGAAAAAACCATTCCAAACCAACTAAAAACCACCCGCGAAGACAGGTGACCAAACACGATGCACAACCGATTTAAGCGCAACAGCGCTCTACCTGTTATCGCCGCTGTCAGTGTTGCAGCAGGCGGCTGCGCGACCAAAGGTGGTGACGATGATTTCATCGACTACACCACCGACACGGTCGTCTATGTCGACGTCCAACCCGAAATGGCCGCGGCATTGCCTGGCTACGACGATGAGATTGGTCTCGGGCTTTATGCTGCTGCCGGACTCGGTGTGAGCAACCTTAACCCCGACACAGACAGCGCGCCGGGCATTGATGTCAACGACTCAATTGCCGGTGCCGGGCAAATCACGCTCGGACTGGATGTTAACAAACACTTTTCAGTTGAAATGCACTCTGCAGATCTCGGCAGCGCCGGACTCTCGCCAGCCGGACGCATCAACTATCACTTAAACGGTGCAAGCGCACTGTACTATGCCGGAAAAAACCGACATAACCGCGGTCGCCGTGGCTTCACCGCTTTTGGTCGTATTGGCGTCGGCGCGATGGACAACAGCCCCATTGGCGGCATTTCCTACACCCGCACCAACGACGCTCACGTGTTGTTTGGCGCAGGCTTCGAGTACAACACCCGCTTCGGGCTTGGTGCTCGGGCAGAACTGATCAGCTTTGACAAAGACGCGCAATTTGCCCAGCTTGGCCTGATGTACCGCATTGGCCAGCGCAACAGAAAGCCCACCGAAATTGCCGAAGTTGTGCAAGCCGTTGCTCCGCCACCGGCCCCCATTGTTGTGCCACCACCGGCCCCGGTTGCAATACCGGAACCTGCGCCTGCTCCTGAACCTGTAATCGCTGCGGTCATCCCTAAAGATACTGATCGCGACGGGGTACTTGATCGTGCAGACCGTTGTCCGGCCACACCTCGACGCTCTACAGTCGATCGCAATGGCTGCCCGGTCTTCTCCGGCACGATTGAAGGCGTTAACTTTAAAACCGCCTCTGCTGAACTGACTGATCAGGCTGTCGATATTCTCGACGATGTGAATCGCACACTGCGTCAGTACCCGAATACTCAACTGGTGATCAAAGCTCACACCGACAGTCAGGGAGAGGCAGATCGCAATCAACGGTTGTCCGAGCGTCGCGCACGAACCGTTGTTGAGTTTCTGGCTAAACGTGGTATCGCCTACGATCGCATGACAGCAAAAGCCTATGGTGAACGAAACCCAATCGACACCAATTCCACTGCAGCGGGTCGCGCCAACAATCGTCGCGTGGAAATATTCGCTTCAAACCCGCAATAAGCCCCCGCCGTGGCATACCACGGCAAACTGTTGTTCCATGAGAAGCCGGCCTAGCGCCGGCTTTTTTGTTGGTGGTTGGCTAAAACCATAGCACTTTGGCACATACACGCTGTGCGACATCTTCCCTGTTTTTTTCCATCGCCCTGTAACTTTTTGAGCTTTCAACTGTCGTATGGCTGGCGGTGAATGTGCACTGGGATGATGTCTGTCATCTGTTACACTTCGGCCGTTACGATATTCCGATTTTGAACATCCAGCACCGGCGAACAGACCTATATGAACATCAAGATCAACCGTCATTTCTGTGCGCTTGCCGTCGCAAGCGCAGTCTCTTTAGTAAGCAGTAATGTCACCGCCGGTGAAATTGGGCAGCCCTGGGCTGACACATTGGAACAAGCCAAAGGACAAACGGTATATTTCAATGCGTGGGGCGGCAGCGATCGCATTAACAGCTATATCTCATGGGCAGGTAAGCAAATCGAAGCCGAGTACGGCGTTACCCTCGAACACGTCAAAATCGGTGACATCGCAGAGGTTGTCAGTCAGCTCGAAGCCGCCAAAGCCGTCGGGCGCAACAAGGATGGCAACGTCGACCTGATGTGGGTCAATGGCGAGAACTTCGCCAACATGAAAAATAATGAGCTCACCTGGGGCGCGTTCGCCACAACCCTGCCGAACGCCGAGCATCTGCAAAACTCCGAGTCACTGACAATGGATTTCTCGGTACCGGTCGAAGGGCTGGAATCGCCATGGGGCGGTGCCAAGCTGGTGTTTATCTATGACTCCGAAGTATTGAA
This sequence comes from uncultured Granulosicoccaceae bacterium, assembly GCA_964481315.1. Classification (GTDB taxonomy): domain Bacteria; phylum Pseudomonadota; class Gammaproteobacteria; order Granulosicoccales; family Granulosicoccaceae. The sequence goes on along the minus strand of CAYZVB010000237.1, from coordinate 5,835 downwards.
GTCGCCCCCGGCATCAGCGGATGAGTTACTGGAATTTGTGAAAGCCGACGGTCGCTTTGCCTACCCGGCACCACCTGTTTTTCACGGTACCACCATGGTCAAGCAACTGCTGCACGAACTCACCGAAGATACTTCTGCACTTGCACAACCGGTCGATCAGGTCGACTTCGATGCAGTCACCGCGCCGTTGTGGGCCTACCTCGACGAACTGCACCCGCACCTGTGGGGCAAAGGCAAAAGCTGGCCGGCAAGCGCTGAAAACACCCGGCAAATGGTCGACGATGGTGAGCTCGATATTTCTATCTCATTTAACCCGAACGAAGCCAGCGCCGCCGTTAAGAGTGGTCAGCTGCCGGACTCTGCACGAACCTATACATTCACCGACGGCACCATTGGCAACACGCACTTCGTGACAATACCGTTTAACGCCAAAGCCAAAGCAGGCGCCATGGTCGTGGCCAACTTCTTTATTTCTGCCGAAGCGCAAGCGCGCAAAGCCGACCCGCAGTACTGGGGTGACCCGACCGTGCTGGATATTTCAAGCCTCGATGCAGACGACAAAGAACAGTTTGCATCAATCGATCTCGGCCCGTGGGCACTGCCAATCGGCAGCGGTAAAACACTGCCGGAGCCACATGCTTCCTGGGCCGAAGCGCTGGAACAGGCCTGGCTGAAGCGCTACGGCAACTAGTTTGCGCAGTTGTGAGCACCACTCAGTCGTGTTTCACACCTGCTGTTTCTTCGCATGACCCGTCTGACCGGCGTTGTAATCGCCCTCGCCTTTTTCACACCGCTGGTATTCGGCTTACTTGGCAGCATAATTCCGGCGTTCGGCCTGATGCCGGAAATCGCAGCCGGGAACGGTTTTGCCGAACTGTTTGCCGACCCGCGCTTTCTTCCGTCAATCTGGTTGTCGCTGAAAACCGGCATTATTGCGACCATGCTGGCGCTGTTGCTCACCATCGCAACACTGGTTTGCGCACACGGCACACGGCTGTGGAAATTCCTGATTGCCTGCTTACCGCCGCTGCTCGCCGTGCCTCACGCAGCGCTGGCGGTCGGGCTGATATTTCTGATTGCACCAAGCGGATGGCTGGTCAGACTTATCTCCCCTGAGCTGTCCGGCTGGACACGGCCACCAACGGCCTGGGTAATTCCCGACAGCGGCGGCTGGTCGCTGATACTCGGGCTGGTGATCAAGGAGACGCCGTTCCTGTTGCTTACCGCCGCCGCGCAGTTATCCACCATTAAGGTCGACGCTGCGCTGCGCATCGGTCGCACCCTCGGCTACGCCCCGGCCAGATGCTGGAGCCGCCTGATTCTGCCACTGCTGTATCCGAGAATTCGACTGACGCTGCTGATCGTGCTGGCATTTAATCTCAGCGTGGTCGATGTTGCCATTCTGCTTGGCCCGGGTAACCCGCCAACATTTTCGGTGTTTCTGTTATCACTGGTGAACGATCCGGGCTCGCGCTCAGTGGCATCTGCCGGTGCACTGCTGCTGGCTGCGGGAGTCGGCCTTGTCTACTGCTGTGTATTTCTGATCGAACGCATCATTGCCGGTATTGCCGAACGCCGTCGCGAAAGCGGCCACCGCGGCACCGCGCTAAAAACGTTCAGAAGCGCCGGCCAAATTCTTACTGCCTCAATCCAGGTAATCAGCATTGCTTCACTGGTATTGCTGCTGGTCTGGAGCTTCACGCATCGCTGGCGTTTCCCGCACAGTCTGCCCACCGAATGGACACTTAATCACTGGAACGGTCGCTCTGCCGAATTCGCCTCGCCACTACTGACTACTCTCTGCATTGCAGTGGTAACACTGCTACTGGCGATTGCTGCAGCCGTTGCATGGCTGGAATGCGAAAGGCGTGCACGCGTGCCTAAAATAGACTGGTTGTGGTACATCCCGCTGCTTATCCCGCAAGTCACTTTGTTGTTTGGCTGGCAGGCGATCGCATTGCTCATCGGCGCTGACGGTAAATGGCTCACAGTGGTCTATTCGCACTGGGTGTATGCACTACCGTACGTTGTGTTGCTGCTGGCCGTTGCATGGCGAGAGCTCGACCCTAACTGGAACAACGCCGCTGCGGTGCTCGGTGCCGGCTACTGGAAAATACTCTTCAAAGTTCGTTTACCGCTACTGATCAAACCAATATGTCAGGCAGCAGCCGTTGCACTTGCGGTTAGCGTAGCGCAGTATTTACCGACGTTGTTACTTGGTGCCGGTCGCCACCAGACACTTGCTATTGAACTCGTGACCAGTTTCTCCGGTGTCGACAGACGCATCATTGCCACGCTTGCGGCGTTGCAAAGCCTGTTGCCGCTGCTGGCCTTCTGCGCGGCACTGTGGATGCCGCGATTTATCAACAGACATGCCGCATGAATAGCCTGAAAATTGATCGTTTAAGTTTAACGCTGCCGGATGGAACACCGCTGTGTCAGGATCTGTCTTTCAGCATCGCGCCGGGTGGCGTACTGGCACTGATGGGACCAAGCGGTAGCGGCAAATCAACCATCTTAAGCTGGATCACCGGCACCCTTGCACCGGGTATAAAAGCAAGTGGTGAAGTCTGGCTTGGTGAAAACCGGCTTACCGATCTGCCCGCCGAAAAACGTCAGCTTGGCTTAATGCTGCAGCAGGATTATTTGTTTCCACACATGAGCGTAGGCCAGAATCTTAAATTCGGTTTGCGCGGAGGCAGCAAGGCAAAGCGTGACCAGCGCGTTACCGACAGTCTGCGTGAGGCAGGTTTACAGGGTATGGTCGATCGCGACCCGATCACGTTAAGCGGTGGTCAGCGTGCCCGCGTCAGCTTGTTACGAACTCTGCTGTCAGACCCGCATGCGTTATTACTCGACGAACCATTCTCACGACTTGACGTCACCCTGCGTGAACAGATCAGAAACTTCACCTGGAATCATGCGAAACATTTGCCGACGTTACTTGTCACCCACGACAGAGCAGATGTGCCGGCCCATGCCGATACCGTCGAGCTGAAACCGCCATCGTCAAACGCCACACCCGCCATTGCTCTGTCTGCCATCGACTCGACACAAGCCTGACTTACCTATGCTCGATAAACATATTGTGCCTGTCATTAAACCTGTTTTAAAACAGGTTGCAAAAACGCTTGGCGACGCAGGGCTGCGTGCAGACCAGACCACAATTATCGGTTTTTTACTGGGACTGCTGGCGGTGTTCTTCGCAGCACTTGGTATGACAGTGACAGCGCTTGTGATGCTGTTACTCAACCGGCTGGCAGATGGGATTGACGGTGAGCTGGCACGCCTGCAACAACCGACAGATGCCGGCGGCTTTCTCGACATTACACTCGACTTTATTTTCTATGCAATGTTTCCAGTCGGCTTTGCGATTGCAGACCCTGCATCAAACGCGTTACCGGCGGCGGTACTGGTGGCGAGTTTTGTTGGCACCGGCGCGAGCTTTCTGGCGTTTTCATCAATGGCAGAAAAACGCAACATCAGTCATCCGGAGTTCGGCTACAAAGGACTTTACTACCTTGACGGGCTGGCAGAAGGCACTGAGACAATCATCTGCTTCGTACTGATGTGTCTGCTTCCGCAATACTTTGCGTTTATCGCGTGGCTGTTTGCGGCAATTTGTATTGTTACCGCTATTAACAGAGTGGTATTTGGTTACCTGACACTAAAGCGCGGCACCTGAACTTACAGGTGCGCCGGCTACAAAGCCGGCGCAACACAAATTAAGCTGCAGCTCGCGAAGCACGCTTACGATCAGTTTCTTTCAGCATCTTTTTGCGCAGACGAATGTTCTCAGGTGTTACTTCGACCAGCTCATCGTCTTCGATAAATTCAAGCGCCTGTTCAAGCGTATGAATAATCGGTGGCGTCAGAGTCAGCGCTTCATCAGTACCTGATGCACGAATATTGGTTAACTGCTTACCTTTTGTAGCGTTGACCGTCAGATCATTCGAACGCGAATGTATGCCGATAATCTGCCCTTCGTAAATATCCACTGCATGGCCGAGAAACAGCCTGCCGCGGTCCTGCAGATTAAACAGTGAAAACGCTGCAGTTTTACCGGTTACCATCGAAACCAGCACACCGTTCTGTCTGGCCACCACTTTACCGGCCTTAACCTGACCGTAGTGATCAAAAACGCTGGTTAATATGCCGGAGCCCGAAGTCATGGTCAGGAACTGACCGCGAAAACCGATAAGTCCCCGGGAAGGAATAAGGAATTCCATCTTTACCCGGCCTTTACCGTCCGGCTCCATATTTTTCATTTCGGCTTTGCGCAGCCCCAGCTCTTCCATCACCGAGCCCTGATGCTGGTCTTCCACATCCACGACTACCATTTCGAACGGTTCCTGAATGACACCGTCGATTTCTCTTTGTATAACTTCGGGACGCGAAACGCCCAGCTCGAAACCTTCGCGTCGCATGGTTTCTATCAGTACCGACAAATGCAATTCACCGCGGCCGGAGACTTTAAATTAGTCTGCGGTATCGCCTTCTTCAACACGCAACGCAACGTTGTGAATTAACTCCTGATCGAGCCGTTCACGGATATTTCGCGAAGTCACATACTTGCCTTCTTTGCCGGCAAACGGAGAGTCATTTACGCTGAAAGTCATGCTGACCGTTGGCTCATCAACAGACAGCGCAGGCAGTGCTTCCACGTTGTCCGGGTCGCACAGGGTGTCTGAGATGCCAAGCCCGTCTATACCGGTAATACAGACAATGTCTCCGGCCGTGGCTTTGTCGGTATCAACCCGTTCAAGCCCCATATAGCCTTTTACGTTCAGCACTCTGCCCTTGCGCTCATCACCGCTGGCTGCCTTGATTATCACCGGTTGATTTGGCGTTAATGCACCGCGTGTAATTCGCCCTACCCCGATAACGCCGACGTAGCTGTCGTAGTCGAGTGCGGAGATTTGCATTTGAAAATCACCTTCAATGTCAACTTTTGGTGCCGGTACTTTTTCAGTAATCATTTCGAACAATGGCGTCATATCATCGGCCATGTCGTCATAGTCCAGTCCGGCAATACCGTTGATGGCGGACGCGTAAATAACCGGGAAGTCGAGCTGTTCGTCGGTGGCACCCAGCCGGTCGAACAGATCAAATACCTGATCCATCACCCAGTCGGGACGTGCGCCGGGACGGTCGATTTTGTTGATCACTACAATAGGGTTCAGACCCTGCTCAAACGCCTTGGACGTGACAAAACGCGTCTGCGGCATAGGACCGTCCACTGCGTCGACCAGCAACAACACGCTGTCGACCATCGACAACACGCGCTCTACCTCGCCGCCAAAGTCAGCGTGGCCCGGTGTGTCGACAATGTTTATGCGGTAGTCGCGCCACTCGATTGCGGTGTTTTTCGCAAGAATGGTGATGCCGCGTTCTTTTTCCTGATCATTGGAGTCCATGATGCGCTCGGCATCCTGCGACTTGCGATCAAGCGTACCGGACTGGTTCAGGAGCTTATCAACCAGGGTGGTTTTGCCATGGTCAACGTGCGCAATAATCGCAATATTGCGGAGATTATCAGTAGTATTCTGGGACATATCGGCTGGGCTGTACCGGCTAAAAACCGGTAAAAAATTCAGTGGTTAAAGGTGCGGTGGCCTGGGTTTGCGCTGGAAATTGTGTCCGGCTCGCCGGCAGAACTGACTATACCGGTCGGGCACGCTCTACTCGAGCAACGCTTAACTGGCTAAGTCTAGCAAAAAACGGGGTCGAACGAGAATAAAAAAACACCAAAAGTTGCGGCATCATCGGGAAATGCAGCCAACGGCCTCAATTATCAGCCTGACGGCGCGGCGAACCTGCCCTACAGAATAAGTT
>CAYZVB010000236.1:0-8817 GCA_964481315.1 uncultured Granulosicoccaceae bacterium | reverse complement strand
GACAAAAGTGACTCGTACCGCCAGGGACTGGCGTCGAAAAAGGGCATGGATGCCATGCAACACACGGCCGAGCGCAGAGAGTGAACCACAGGAAAAATAAAACTACCCCTCCCAATACCCCCCATCAAGCACCAACACCTTCTCCACCTGCTCAACCCCTTCATCATCAAACACACGAAAGGTCACTGCAACAGATTCACCCCAGCTAAAATCAAGCTTGCTGAAGTTACGACCAAAGTAACTAAATTCATCGCCATAATACGATCTGAAAATTCGCGATACCCATGGCCGGTTCATGTAGTGAGTCAGACCACTACTCATAAACTCATGATACTGCCGACCCAAGTCAGTATTACTCAGGTGCGAAGAAAAGTGACGGTCACCGGCAAGAAACATCACGCCACTCAAGCGGTGTTTATCGATGAGTTTAAACAGCCGTTTACGCGCCCATTTAAAATCACGCCACTCTTCTGCAAACGGAATCTGTTTTGATAAAACCGATACGCCCGAGGCAATAATATTTACCCGCGCCGTGGAGTTTTTCATTTCTTTTTCCAGCCACTTCCATTGCTCATCACCCAGCAAGTCTGCTCTGCCCGAACCGGGGGTATCGCGATGGTAGCGGGTGTCGAGCAAAAAGATCTTGACCTGCTTTTCGCCTTCGCCGTAAACATAGCTTGTATAGATTCCCTGCTGTGCGCGTCTGGGGCTGTCGGCGGGTTCCTGCATGAAGTCCAGAAACAACTGCTGGCTCGGCACCTTAATGGGGTTTCTTTTTCCGGCGTTGTTGTCGCCAAAATCATGGTCGTCCCACAGGCCAATTACCTGCACTTTATCCCGCAGGCGCACATAGTCGGGGTTGGAGAGTTGCTGGTTATACTTCTGCTGCATCACGGAAACATCATCAGTATCGGCGTAGATCACATCGCCAACCCACAGGAAAACATCCGGATTATGCTTTTCGATAATCGGCCACATCGGCTGTTTGAGATGGGAGTGATTACACGACCCAAACGCCAGCGAGTTCAGCGCGGATGCCGCTGCCTGATGACTCCACAGGCAACAAAACAGCAGCAAAGTAATTATAAAGGCGGGGATAGCGGCGCTCCGTTGATTGGCAAACATCGACGTAAATGGGCGATTACAGAGTCATAGCAATATCATGCCAGTGGAATTGACAATGCTAATCAACTGGAAAATGTAGTCAGACTACCTGGGTGGACAGGTTGCGCCATCAAGTGTAGTGCAACCGTCAAAGGCTATAAATGAGAGTTTGTCATTTTCCTGAATTTATCAATGAGGGCGACAAGGCGAAGCTCGCAGGCAATGTTGGCCACCTTTTCAAGAGCTTCAACGCCGTGGAAGGCCAAATGACAAGCTCCCGCAGGGGCGGTTGATTAAAGTGCGTGTGCGTGCCATATCCAGGGGACATCCTTGAAAAGCTCCTTTAGTCCAATGAAATACAGAAACTGCAAAAAGCAATTTAATTAATCGACTCATTTATGGCAATTGATGGTTGCACTACACTAGATCCCACACCACCCTGAACCCCATGTGTGTCGTTGAACTGTCGCTGGTGTTACCAATGCGCGCGGCAATGCGGTATCGGTAGCAATAACTTTTATGGCACAAAAACGAACCGCCTTTGGCTACTTTAACTGATTCGAGCTGGTCAGCCGATCCGCGTTGCGCGGCGCTGGTAAAAGTCTCGTGTGTCCATTCCCACACGTTACCGGCCATATTGTAGAGCCCGTAGCCGTTGACCCCGAAAGACACCGCGGGCGCAGTGGCCCGGTAGCCATCATAGCAACGAGACAATTCGCATAACCCGCCGAGGCAAGTCTCTGAACAAATGTCGTTTCATGCGCAGGCAGCACTACGCCATTAGACCACAAACCGTGCGCACAGGGATCAAGCCCGGTAAACAGACTTGCACGTGCGGGGCTGCTTTCAGGGCACGGTGTATAGGTGTTTGGAAACACCGCGGCGGACTGACACAACCGGGACAACACAGGCAGATCATCTGTCCCGTCAGGCAACCCCGAATGGCGTGAGCCTAAAGAATCAAACAACACAAAAAGAATATTAGGTCGTTGCTGTAGCGGCACGTTCCTGCACTTATCGAAGAATAATGACCGCCATGGTAAGCGAAAATCACCATGCTGGCAGCTCCCTTTCTTTCAGCCCCGCACCTCTCAGTCGCCGAATGTCACGAACTCACTCGCCGGAACGCAGCACAAGCACCGACGTGAACTGCAATCCGACCTGAATGAACCGCCTCCAACAACGTATAATAAATACTGATCAAACAGGAACCACGCAACATGCCCGCACCCACCATAGGAAAGACCGCCCCGGCTTTCACCCTGCCTGCCACCGGTGATCAAAAAATTCGTCTGAGCGCTTTGAAGGGACAAAACGTGGTTGTGTACTTCTACCCGAGAGATGCAACCCCTGGCTGCACCACCGAAAGCCAGAACTTCCGCGACGCGCAAAAGCAATTCGCCAAAGCCAACACGGTAATTTTAGGTATCTCACAAGACCCAATCAAAAGCCACGAGAAGTTTAAGGAAAAACAATCGCTGAACTTTGAACTGCTAAGCGACGAGAGCGGCGATATCTGCCGCAAGTACGAGGTACTTAAAATGAAAAAAATGTACGGCAAAGAATTCGAAGGAATAGAACGCTCAACATTTCTAATCGATGCAAACGGAAAACTTCAGGCAGAGTGGCGCAAAGTAAAAGTACCCGGCCACGTTGACGAAGTGCTGGCTGCGGCTCAGGCACTATGAATTCAACAGACCGGAGTTGCCGGGTATTGCGTTGCCTCAATAGTACTTATAAAGAAAAACAAGTACTTATAAAGAAAAACACCGGTAGTCGCCGGGGAGCGCAAGCTCACCCGGCGAACAATAGCTCCGTGTTAATGAGGTGACAGCACAGTATCAATGACGTGGATAATACCGTTACTTGTTTCTATGTCTGTAATGGTGACGGGCGCATTTTCAATAGAAAGAAACTTACCATGGAGACTAATGGCAGCGGAGTCGCCGTTGGCCATGGTGACGCTGGTACCACTCAGACCAGCAGCGGTTTCAGCGTCGATCGCTGTATCACTCACCACGTGATAGAGCAGAATATCGCTCAGTGTTTCAGGATCAGCCAGCAGCTGGTGAATGGTTTCTGCACCCAATGCATTGAAAGCGTCGTCGGTCGGGGCAAAAACTGTGAACACCTGCGATTCATCTGCAAGTACATGATCAAGGTCCGTTGCCTGCAATGCAGCCACAAGGGTTGTGAAACTACCGGCAGCAACAGCAGTGTCGACAATGTTGCTCAAAGCCGCTGAATTATCTTCCTCACCCGGAACCAGCACTTTATCAATAACATGAATAATACCATTACTTGCGTTGATGTCTGTCGCGGTGACCTTTGACATATTAACAAACAACTCACCGCCATCCAGCGAGAGCGCTACTTCGCCTCCGTTAGCCATTGCAGCGGTACCGCCTGCAAGACTGATAGCTGTCGCCGCATCAACCTCGGCTTCGGCAATCACGTGGTACAGCAGGATATCGGTAAGAGTTTCGGTGTCTGCAAGCAACTGGTTGATCGTCTCCTGACCAAGTGCCGCAAATGCTTCGTCAGTCGGTGCAAATACCGTATACACCTTACCGTTACCGGCCAGCACATTGTCGAGACCGATTGCCTGCAACGCCGTGATCAGCGTATTAAACGAACCCGCGGCAATGGCTGTATCGTAAATGCTGAGCTCTACAGGTTCTTCGGGTTGATCCTGAGGAGGCAGTAACACCGAATCGATCACATGAATAATACCGTTGCTCGCCAGTACATCCGTAGCGACCACCTGAGACTGATTTATAAAAAGGCTACCATCGTCAAGCGATACTGCGGTGCTGTCGCCATTAGCCATGCCGACAGGGGTTCCGGCCAGGTCGATGGCTGTGGCGGCATCTACCGCCGCGCCGGAGACGACGTGATACAGCAGAATATCTCTCAGCGTATCCGGATCTGCGAGCAGATCGGCTACCGCCCCTTCTCCAAGCGCGGCAAATGCATCATCAGTTGGTGCAAATACCGTAAATACGCCTTCTTCGTCCGCCAGCGTGGAAACCAGATCAGTGGCTTCCAGCGCAGCCGCCAGTGTGTTGAAGTTACCTGCCGCCAGCGCAGTTTCAACAAGGTTACCGGACACTGCCTCGTCGACATTGTCCGAAGGATCCGTGTCCATGGTTGCCGTTGGCAGGAGTACATTGTCTATCGCATGAATGGTTCCATTGGTCGCAGCCACATCAGCAACAATCACGCGAGACTCGTTAATAAAGAGCGCACCATCAGTCGAGGTTATTTGCAAATCCTGCTCATTAGCAGCCTGAACACTGGTTCCGACCAGTGAGGTAGCAACCTCGCTGCTAACGTTCTGGTCTGGTACCACATGATATAGCAGAATATTACTCAGCGTGACAGGGTCGGCCAGCAAGCCATCGATTGTCTCCTGTCCGAGTGCTGCAAATGCAGCGTCAGTCGGTGCAAATACTGTAAATTTACGGCTCTCGTCAGCCAAAACGGTATCGAGACCGGTAACAGTTAGTGCTTCCGCAAGCGTATTGAACTGACCTGCCTGAACTGCTGTAGTGACGATGCTTCCGGTTGCCTCTGCCGGTATGGCTGACGCTGTGTCACTACCTATTACATTTGTACCACTTCCATCGCACGCAGCCACCAACAAACCAGCTACCACTACCGTCACTGCACCTCTTATCATTTTCATTATTATTTTTCCTGCAACTTGAATTGTACGAAGCCTGTACGGCATGCCTCGCCATATATACGTGCCTGCACGGTGTTACCGTCAACAACCGGCTAAGTACGCACCCTGGGTGACAGCAGTTCATACGCAAACGTATTTCTTACCAAAAACCGGCAGTATGATGCAGAAGTTGGAAGCAATTGCTGATATCAGGGAAAAAGAATTTAGTTTACCCACTACCTGCCGCGGCATCCGACGGCACCGGGATGACACGAAAACAACGTACCCGTTACCTGACTGGCAGATGTTCTAAAAATCGCTGTAGCACCAGGACTGGCAACAGGGATGGATCAGACAATCTTAATTCCGGCGCACTAATCACTTAGTGCTTATGCGCTACTAATGCTGAGTTCGTATCAGGCTATGAGTGAGCGGCAATTACAAAAGAACCTGCTCTTTCTCATCACTAAATTCCTTTGCGCTACAAATAGACTTTGCGTCTCTGCAGTAAACAATGACCGGCAACTACTTTCCCGGTAACACCCCATCAATTAAATACTGTCTACACTGCGCTGCATCAGTCAATATAACTTCGGGGGTTTCCAAACCTAAATCCCAGGAATCATCTGCACCCCATGTGACGGCAGCTGTGACACAATTTTGCGAAACACCGTAGCGCAGATCAATAACACGATCAGAGACAATACAGGCATTGCGCAAAGCACCTGCACGCTGTTCCTGCTGCCACCATGACATTCGCGAGTGCATAGTATTAGAGACCCGGTGGAAATACTGATGCAGGTTTTTTTCACGCAGCACCGTTTCAGGATCGGGAATGTAGGAACTAATGCAATGCAGCTGACCGCCGTTGCGGTTCAGTCGATGCAAAAGCTCATGCATGTCTTCTGTGACAACCGTTTTAACAAAGCCCCTTTGCAGACATGATCGTTGGTACTCCGCTGCAATTTGCTCTGCAACAGTGACATCACAGCCACACAACTCACTGATCAGATCGTTGATACTTCTTCCCCAGCTACCAAGATACTGAGCGGCGAGAGACTGATCATCGGCTACGTCGTGCGAGTGCATGCGAACCGCACTGCGGAGACAATCGATAATATCGGCCTGTGAGTCCAGCAATGCACCGTCTAAATTGAAATAGTAACGATCAAAAACTACCTTGGTTACCAATGACCACGTCCTTCAACATACGTACTAACGAACACAATTATAAAGCACCTGCAATGCCACTGAACCTGTGGTTGGCACGCACATGCAGTCTGAGTTTTTATTGAAGTTTGCCCCACTATTCCCGTAGTTTGTGCTGAGCAGGGAACCGCACAGCGGGCAAACGGTCAAAGCTATCCGAACTTACGGATTTAACCTTATGCGAAACTACGCCCGAAATCTGGTGATGTCACTGCTACTGATATGCAGCTCCATGCTGAACGCCTCTGAAATCGGCCGCCCAACACTCACCGCAGATGCGCTTCGGACCATTGCCGGTCTACCTGCCGTTCCGAACGCAAATTCAGTTGATTTCGCAGAGATTAACGGCAAACCATTGCTGGTAACTTTTTTTGCCAGCTGGTGCCCGCCGTGTCGTGAAGAGTTTAAACATCTCAATGAACTGCAGGCAAAGTACGCAGGCTCAGACCTCAGAATTCTCGCTATAAACGTCTATGAGGCGTGGGATGAAAACGACGCCGAACGAATGCAGAAATTCCTCAGCACCACACAGCCCGGGTTTCCGGCCCTGACTGGGTCAGAAGAAATTCGTGAACTGTTTGGCGGAATTGATCGCATTCCCACCGTGCTTGGCTTCGACCGCTCCGGTGCTCATGCCTACCACTTCATTCATAAACGCGGTGCGAAAAAAACCAATGCAAGCTTTGAAGAGCTGGATCAGGCAGCCGGTATGCTGCTGGAGCGCGGTTAGCCCTCCCTTCGCACACACGCGGAATGCGCGGATCATAAAGCTAATGCCATAATTGATCAGAATTGGCGAGCAGGATTGGTATGTTTGGCGTTTAAGGTGTCCCTATTCCAACTCAATTCAAAACAGGGATTCCAGCGTGGGCGTTTTTCTTCTACTTGTATCGGGTGTCGGTGTGGCGTTGCTGGCTATTTACCTGGTGTTTAACGCCATGACCCGCTTTATCCGTCCCTAGGAGTCTGCGCGGCAGAACCTCCGCTACTGCGAGCGCGCCGGATTGCGCCTGAATACGCCTTTATTTTCGTCGCGTATGAACAACCGGACAGATACTATTCGAATTCTGCGCGCACCTTTTCGGTGTGTTCCCCAAGAACCGGCGTTCTACCTAGTGACGGTCGCCGGGCATCACTGCCTAGCCAACGTACCGGCGGCGCCGGTAACTCAACCAGCTGATCCGTGGTGGTTCTGTAGTCGGCACTTTCGAATGCGACATGCGAATTAATATCGCTGGCACTGTTAATCGCACCGTAGGCAATTTTTGCTTCACCCAGACGTTGCTGAAAAGTCTCCGACGACATTTCACCGGTAATGGTATTGATGCAGGCCTCGAGGGCTTCAACATTCTCTACCCTGCTGTTGTTGCTCACAAACCGACTGTCTTCAAGTAACCCGGGGGCCTTCAGCGCCTGGGTACACAAGCGCTGCCACTCACGTTCATTCTGAATGGATAACAGCGTTTGCTTTCCATCGGCACAACGGTAAGCGCCATAGGGTGCAATGGAGGGATGCTTCAAACCGACGGGTTCAGGCGCACCTTCACCATATTCTGCGTGCATGTATGGCACAGCCATCCAGTCAGCGGCCACACCAAATAAAGACACAGACAACTCTTCCCCGACTCCGGTTGCGTGCCGTTTTAGTAACGCTTCAAGCACCCCGCTGTAGGCAGTGACACCTGCGCCGATATCACAGACGGAGACACCAATGCGCCCCTGCGCGCCCGGACTTCCGGAGACTGAAATCAGACCACTCTCTGCCTGTACCAGTAAATCGTAGCCGCGTCTGGTAGCGGCTTTTCCGTCAAAACCGTAGCCTGAGATATTACAAATGACCAGACGCGGGTTAAGTTTATGCAGTGTTTCGGCAGAGAAGCCGGCACGCGCCAGCGCTCCTGGTGACAGGTTTTGCACCAGCACATCGGCTTTGGCCAGCATGTTTCGCAGAACTGCAGCGTCTTTTTCTGTTTTGAAGTCCAGGCACACAGACTCTTTACCCTGATTAAGCCAGGTAAAGTAAGAGCTTTCACCACGTGCAGCGGTATCGTAGTTACGGGCAAAATCGCCCTCTTCACGCTCCACCTTGATCACCCTTGCACCGGCTGCAGCAAGCTTCGAGCTACACAGTGGTGCGGCAACCGCCTGTTCTATCGTTACCACCAGCAACCCCTGCAGCGGGAGCATTAGCGCACCTGCCCAAATGAAAAACAGGAACAACAGCCGGCCATATTAAAGACGGTGGTAACTCGCGGGCACAAATTCAGGTGATTACGCATGAGATCAACCGATAGTGGAAACGACTTACAGTGTAAGCGAATGCACAGCAGTGACCAATAGATTGCGGCGACCTGGAAACGGTCGCCTTTACAATGCCGATTGAAACCGGCTAAAAGGAAGTTACAGCGAAGTGACGGGCCGCAGCAAACGCACGGCCCGCGTTTGTACTAAGCGACTATGTGATCGCGACGTCTGCTTTGCAGCCAGTACACAAGACCCAGTAACAACAGCGCAGGCAGATAGAAAATTTCCTTCGGCATACGCTCAGACGGCTTCTTGATTTCTGAAATCTGCACCGGCTCGTCGGCATAGAAGTCAAACAGGTTACCGATTTTTTCGAAGTACGGAGTGCCGACCATAGGTTCGTCGACAATGGCCACACCATTTTCAAGCCGTACATCGAGCCCTGCATCACGCAGTCGATCAGCAGCTTCTGCAGGCGAACCGAGTGGCACCAACAGCGTTGTCTGATCTATATCACCGGAGTTGAAGTTCGGCCCGCTGACCACAAAAGTGGCCGTACCGTTTGGCGTAATGTCACCCACCACTTCATACAC
>CAYZVB010000235.1:0-8831 GCA_964481315.1 uncultured Granulosicoccaceae bacterium | reverse complement strand
TCTGGGGTTTAAATTTCAACGGTATTTGGTATACCATGGGTCACAACAGGAAATGCCAGACAAAAATACTCAGGCAGTGGCCAACTACTGCGGTAGGTCCGGTACATCACCCGGTATACATCACACAGAGCACGCGTTGAAACCCACAGCCGCTCATCAGCATCAGGACACACCGAATGGGCTTTACTCCGGCAAGCACAGTTTTAGAACCCTTCAAAGTGCTCGACCTGACACGGGTGCGTTCCGGCCCCACCTGCGTCCGGCAACTGGCCGACTGGGGTGCCGATGTTATCAAGATCGAACAACCCACCACGGATACCAACAATCCGGGGGCTATGGGTGGTGCACGCAGCGGACCCGACTTTCAGAACCTGCATCGCAACAAACGTTCAATCACCTTGAATTTAAAAAGCGAGGGTGGCCTCAAAATTTTCAATAAGCTCGTTGCAGATGCAGATGTAGTGGTTGAAAACTACCGGCCGCAGGTGAAAAACCGGCTCGGCATCGACTACGAATCACTAAAAAAAATTAACCCGAAAATCGTACTGGTATCAATCTCGGGCTTCGGACAGGACGGCCCCTATGCCGACCGCCCCGGCTTCGATCAGATTGCCCAGGGTATGGCGGGACTGATGTCCATTACCGGTGAGCCGGGTAAAGGGCCCATGCGCGTCGGCATCCCGATAGCCGACTTATGTGCCGGCATCTTTGCCGCCCAGGGCACACTGCTTGCGCTGTTACAACGCGAGCGCACCGGCACCGGCCAGTGGGTGCAAACATCACTGCTGCAGGCACAGACTTTTTTACTCGACTTTCAGGCGGCGCGCTGGCTTATGGATAGCGACGTTCCGGGCCAGGCTGGTAACAACCACCCTACTTCCATACCGACCGGCGTATTCAAAACCTCTGACGGGCACATAAATATCGCCTGTGCCGGACAGGCAATCTGGCTGCGGCTTAAAGATTCGTTAAACGACCCCCGACTGGCAGCGGCCGAGTTTGAAGACGGCCAGTCTCGCAGTAAAAACCGCGATCAGTTAAACGCCATCATCAACGACATTACCAGCACTAATACCAGTGATGCATGGATACAACGCTTCAACTCCGAAGGCATACCGTGTGGCGAGATAAACACCATTGATCAGGTATTTGACTCACCGCAAATCAAACATTTGGGTATTGCATGGGATATGCAAAGTCAGGAACGCGGTGCAACGCAGGTAGTTGGCCAGCCGATCATTTTAAGTGATGCAAAAACCGGCGTTGCCGTGCCGCCGCCAACAGTCGGTCAGCACACAGAAGAAGTGTTAAAAAGCATCGGCTACAACGACACCGACATTAGCCGCTTTGCTGAAGACGGCGCAACATGATTCCGGATAACCTCACATCACACGCTGACGGTAAATTACTGTCCGGCAGTCGGGAGCACATTGGTTATCTGGTGATCAACAATGCCGAACGCCACAATGCCATTAGCCTCGACATGTGGGCTGCAGCAGCCGAAGCACTCGAATCGATGTCAACCGACTCCGACATCAGAGCCGTGGTTGTTACCGGTGCCGGTGGCAAAGCATTTGCCTCAGGTGCCGACATTTCAAAATTCGAAAAAGAGCGTTCCGGTAAAGAGGCAGTTGCTAAATACGGTGAAACTTCAGGGCGTTTCTACCATACACTGGAACACTTTCCAAAGCCCACAATCGCAGTGATTCGCGGCTATTGTATCGGCGGTGGGATGGCGCTGGCGGTATGCTGTGATATCAGGTTGTGCACCGAAAATTCACGCTTTGCCGTACCTGCAGCAAAACTGGGTGTCGGCTACGGTTACTCAGGTATTAAGCGCCTGACACAAATAGTCAGTGTGGCCAGCGCCAGAGAAATATTCTACACCGCACGACAATTCAATGCCGCTGAAGCGCTGCAGATGGGACTGGTAAATCAGGTACTGCCTGAAGCAAAACTCGACGCCTACACCGAAGACTACCTGCAGCGCATTCGCAACAACGCACCGTTAACCATTGCCGCTGTTAAAGCGGTAACGCTCGCCATCGAACAAAACGAAAGCGAAAGAGACCTGGCACACCTCGACGACATGGTGGCCGCCTGCTTCGACAGCGAAGACTATATCGAAGGGCGCCGGGCGTTTATGGAAAAACGCACACCGGACTTCAAAGGGAGATAAGCGACCGATGCAAACACTGAAAGACCGCATTGGCATTGATATCGGCAGACGAGTGTCAGTCGAAGAGGGTATCAGCTGGGCCGGCGACAACGGTGTTTGTTATATCGATGTGCAAACCGACATCGACCCGAATGCGCTCGAAAGTTTCGATGACAAACGCTGCAACGGTATTCGCGAAGCGCTCGACAACACCGGTATCAGGCTTGGCCTGCACACGTTGTCCGGTGTTAACGTCGCCGAATTTTCGCCATACTGCCGCGACGCAGTAGATAACTATCTTAAAGCCTACATAGACTTATCAGTTAAACTGCAGGCCGGATGGATTGTCGTACATGGCGGTTACCACTTTACTGCCTGTCGCGAAAAACGCATACAGGCATCTATTGAACGCTTGCAGCGCATTGCAGACTATGCAGAAAAAAAGGGCGCACTACTACTGCTCGAAAACCTCAACTGGGAACCGGTGCTGGCAGAGGTAAACTACCTGCCTGTCACCCCGGCAGAGACCAGATACTACTTCGAACAAGTTCAGTCCCCTGCCCTGAAGTGGTCTTTTACTGCAAACCATGCGCACTTTCTGCCGGGCGTCGGCATCGACAGCTTTATAGATCAAATGGACTTTTCACTGTGCCGTGAAGTACGGCTGGCAGATAACAACGGCAGTTACGAAATTCATCAGGTGCCGGGAGAAGGCACAATCGATTTTGGCGCACTGTTCAAAAAAATCGAAGGCCTGGGGTTTACCGGGCACTACACCAACGGTTTTACCACACTGGCAGATATGCTTGCCGGCCGTGACTATATGATTGCACGCGCCAGAGAGGCCGGAGTCGATACCGCATAGTTTAGTTTTCATTTTTTTCTGCTGTGATCAGCGTGTTGGAACACACAGAATTTCGCCTGACAGTCACGGCTGTAACTGTCAAACTTTTACACTTGGAGGATCCATGAAACAGAAACCGCGTTTTAGCAAACTGGCTGTTGGTGCAATTGCACTGGCCGGCGCAGTAACGCTGGCAAGCCCACTGGTAATGGCCGAAGACAAACCGGCCATTGAAGTTATCACCCATGCAGGGGCCGGCGGCGGCACCGATGTTAATTCCCGCATGATGATGCTGCGTTCACGTCGTGAACTTAAGCAGGATATGGTCGTTGTCAATAAACGTGGCGGTGGCGGTGCGGCGGCAATGAACTACTTCATGACTCGGCCGGCCGATGGTAATTCAGTACTGACCTTTACAGTCGGCCACGCAATCACCATGGCTGCCGGTAAAACCAAGCTAACCGTCGACGATATGGCACCACTGGCACGTGGCACTAACGACCCGCAGATATTAATGGTTAACTGCAAAACCAGCCCTTACAAAACGCCGGAAGACTTTGTCGAAGGCATGAAGGCAGGTGACAGTCTCAAGTTCGGTGGTACTTCTACCGGCACCATAGACCACATCACCGTTTACCTGTGGGCGCAGCGGCTGGGCGTTCCCATGCCTACCTACATTCCGTTTAAGGGAGGTGGTGAGCTAGCCACACAGCTGGTGGCAGGGTCTGTCGATGTCGGCACACTTAATCTGTCAGAAGCTGCGGCACCGGTAGAAGCCGGTGACATTTGCCCGCTGGTTATTCTTGCAGAAAACGGCATGGAGCCGATTCCTGATGCAAAAACCAGTAAAGACCTCGGCATTGATCTGGTGTTATCGACAACACGTGGCTTTGTTACCCATGCGGGTGTCGATGATGCACGCCGTGCCGAACTTGAAGCAGGCATGATGAAAGCGATGGATCACTCCATGTATCAGGCCTACCTGATGAACTCCGGCCTCGATGCCACCTCACCACAAAGCTCTGATGCGTGGGGCGAGCAGATCAAATCGATGGTGACCGAGTTTGGTCCGGCACTGAAGGAAATGGGTTTGATCGAATAGATCAAACTTCTCAACGGTGCGCCGCCTAACGCGGCGCACTGCCCGCACCGTTAACAACGTGTCGACATGAACATCAGAACCTATTCAGTACCAGCGCTTGTTGGATTGTTTTCGATCATCATTATTGTCCTTGCGCTCAATCTCGACACGTCTCCACCAATGATCGTCGGCGACAGCATGCAACCGCGTGTGTTTCCGATATTCCTGATGGTGCTAAACCTGATCCTCACGGTCATGTTGTTTCTGCAGTATAAGAAGTCCCCGCCAAAGCCGGTCGAATCAGAACGGATAGCTACATGGGGAACCATGCTGTTAATGATCCCGTTTTATCTGCTTACCACCTATGTTGACCTGTTCATTGCCATTGCCGTTGTGGTATTCGCAATGAGTCTACTCTGGGGTGAACGACGTGTCTGGGTAGCACTAATTACTGCAGTGGCTACCCCTGCTCTTCTGTTCCTGCTATTCGACAGCGTGTTACGAATTCGATTTCCGCGCGGCGTGTTTACTAACTGGTGGTATTCGTAAGATGACTGAAGCACTGCAAGCCATGGGGTCGGTGTTGTTCGACCCGTACCTGATACTGTTGATATTTCTCACCACCATTCTCGGCGTTATTATCGGCGTGTTGCCAGGGCTCGGTGCTACTACAGGTGCGGCACTGTTACTGCCGTTTACCCTGACTATGCAGCCGGTTCATGCGATTACTGTACTTGCCACACTGTATGTTGCAGCAACATTCGCAGGTTCGATCACTGCAATTTTAATCAATACACCGGGCACCTCGGCGGCGGCAGCGACTACTTTTGACGGCTTTCCGCTGGCGCAACGCGGTGAGGCCGGAAGGGCGCTTGGCGTGGCTGTGGTTTCAAGCACCGTTGGCGGGCTATTTTCAATTATTGTGCTTTGTATTGCCGCACCACTGCTGGCGCGGGTTGCCTACGAGTTTCGACCACCGGAGTACTTTGCGCTAACGCTGTTCGGGTTATCTATGCTTGCCAGTATCAGCTCCGGTGGCGCTATCAAGAATCTTATTGGCGGTATTTTTGGCGTATGGCTGGCGACCATTGGTGCCGAAAAAACCACCAGTGTCGAACGCTTCATGTTCGGCAACTACGAACTCTACGAAGGGCTTTCATTTGTACCGGTCATGATCGGACTGTTCGCGCTTTCGGAAATGCTAATGCAATCGAGGCGCGCCCACCTGATTGCCAATAACATTTCCATGAAGGCGGTGAAGCTCCCCACCAAAGAAGACTACAAACGCATCTGGAAAACCATTTTAAGATCCTGCGGCATTGGCACCTTCATTGGCATTCTGCCGGCGGAAGGGGCAACGGTGGCCTCGATGATCGGCTATTCCGAAGCCAGGCGCTGGTCTAAAAATAAAAAGGAATTTGGCAAAGGTGCCATTGAAGGTATTGCCGGTGCCGAGGCCGCCAACAACGCCGCTACCGGTGGTGCAATGGTACCTACCATGGTACTCGGCATACCTGGCAGCGGCACCACCGCGATTATTCTTGTGGGCCTGATGGTCCACGGCCTGCGCCCCGGCCCTTATCTGTTTACCGAACAGGTTGGCACCGTGTATCAGATTTTCGGCGCTATGCTGCTGGCCAATATCATGTTTCTGTTTATGGGTTTGTATGCTGCCAAATGGTTCGCACGCATCTCACTGGTGCCTTCAAGTATTCTCTGGCCAATTGTATTCTCACTGTCAATCGTCGGTGCGTATGCACTTAACTCCGCCATGCTCGACGTATGGATTGCGATTATCTTCGGCATTATCGGTTTCTTTGCCCGCCGCCATGGCTTTGCGGTTGCCCCTATTGCAGTTGGACTTATTCTTGGTGAGATGGTCGAAGTCAATCTACAGAACTCACTGAAAATGTTTGACGGCGAATGGTGGATGATACTGCTGCAGCCACTGGCTGCATTCTTCCTGGTGCTGGCATTCCTTGGATTATGCGGGCCTTACTTGTTTAGCAAGCTGATGAATCGCGGTACTGTAGACAAGGAATAAACTATCCGGCAGGGACGGTACCCGCGTTAGCAGATGAAAACGGTCTTTGTATTATTCGACTCGCTAAATCGTCAGGCGCTGCATTGCTATAACCCACAGGCGCAGCCCACACCTGCATTTGACCGGCTGGCGCAACAGGGCATTGTTTTCGATAACCACTATGTCGGCAGCCTGCCCTGCATGCCGGCACGTCGCGACATTCTGACCGGACGCCTCAATTTTCTGCACCGCAGCTGGGGACCGGTAGAACCCTTCGATACCTGTTTTCCAACACGCTTACATGAACAGGGCGTTTACACCCATCTGATTTCAGATCATTACCACTACTGGGAAGAAGGTGGTTGCGGCTACCACAATCAGTTTTCTTCAGCCGAGTTTGTACGTGGTCAGGAGCGGGACCTGTGGAAGGCCATGGTAGAACCGCCAACGCAACGGTTTCGCGAGCGTTACCACGTCATGCTGTCAGACGTAGACCGGCGCAAACCCAATATGGTCAACCGCGAGTTTATTAAGGACGAAGCCGATTACCCGATTGCACAGTGTATTGATCTGGCCAATGAGTTTATCGATCAAAACCATGGCGCCGACAATTGGTTTTTGCAACTGGAATTGTTTGACCCGCACGAACCGTTTACCGCCCCCGAACGCTTCCGTAAAAATCTGCCAACAGATTACAACGGCCGCGTTCTGGACTGGCCGCTATACGACAAACTCGATCTCACCGACGTGGAAGCAAAGGAGCTTCAGGCTAATTATCAGGCGATTGTGTCGATGTGTGATTATCAGCTCGGCAGACTGCTCGACACGTTTGATCGCTATGATCTATGGGACTCTACAACACTGGTACTTACCACTGATCACGGCTTTATGTTGGGTGAACACGGCTGGTGGGGCAAGAACGTCATGCCGGTGTATGACCCGATAGCGCATATTCCGCTGATCATCTGCCACCCGCAACACGCGGCTCCGCAAAAAAATCGTCGCAGCCAACTCACCCAGTGCCTGGACCTGACAGCGACATTCCTCGATCTGCACGGTGTTGCCACAAACAGTCAACCGGTTAACGGTATATCGTTACTGCCTGCGCTGAACAGCCCGTGCCACACCAGAGACTATGCACTGTACGGCATATTCTGCGGCGCACTGAACATTACCGACGGTCACCACACCTACTTCAGATACCCGGTAAACACCGACAACGCACTCTACGAATACACACTAATGCCGGTGCACCCGGCAAGCTATTTTACCGAAGCCGAGTTTGCCGGTGCAGAGCTGGTTCATGATCAGCCGTTTAGCAATGGTTTCCCTGTGTTAAAGCTGAATGCACTAAACGACGCACGCCGGCCACCCATGCAGGGCGGCGCACTGGCAGATGCCAACACCGTATTGTTCAATCTGCAACGTGACCCTTCACAACTACGCCCGCTGAATGACTCAACACAAAAATACCAGACAGCACTTGAGCGTACGCTGCATGAAAACCATGCACCGCAAGAACTATTAACCCGCTTCGGGTTTACTTCACCAGCGCCTTAGCGGCAACCTCTGCATCAAGCGTTATGCCCAGTCCGGGTTTATCAGGGGCCATTAAATACACACCGTCAGGTTCAACCACTTCTTCAAGCGTGCTGCCGGAGATTAGCCTGCCCTGGAATTCAAGCAATGCATTGTCCGGCATAAAATATTCTATCCACTGCACATTGGGTAGCGCGGCGGCCAGGTGGATGTGAATCTGTTGCAGGTTCCACGGCGACACCGGCACCGACTGACTGGTGGCGTAGGCATGTATTCTGAGCCAGTCAGTAATACCACCTGTCATTGCTGCATTGGGCTGTGCGATATCAATAGCGTTGTTATCGATCAGCGCCTGAAACTCCATTAGACCGACGTGCTGTTCGCCACCGGCAATATAGGTATCGCCGGCACGCGACCGCACTTTGCAGTAGCCGGAAATCTCTGTTGGCGGCACCGGTTCCTCGAGCCAGTAAACCTGATACCTGCGCCAGCGCAATAACTGCTGAACAGCGGTATCGACATCCCAGGTGCCGTTCACATCAACCATGAGCTTCACGTCAGGACCAATCGCTTCGCGCACAGCCTCTACGCGACGAGTCGCCTCAGCGGGTGTCACAAAAGAACGGGTGCCGCGAATTTTCAATGCCCGATGGCCGGCTGCAACATATTCTGCAGCGCGTTGTGCCAGCGCCTCGACCGGCAAATGATGCGCACAGTTTGCATAGGTTGGTACGCGACCACGACGACCGCCCAGCAACTTCCATACTGGCTGACCTGCTTCTTTTCCTTTCAGATCCCACAACGCGAAATCAATTGCCGCCATTGCGTTACGCATTAATCCGTCACCACCACGACGCGGCAACGCGTTTTGATAGAGATTGTCCCAGATCAGTTCGTTTTGTCGCGGGTCGTGATTAAGCAGGTGCGGCTGTATGGCGGTGAGCATCAGCGCTTCAAGCACAGGGCCGCTGATCTGCGAGCCGGTCACGAACCCCAATCCGGTAAGCCCGGTATCGGTGTGCAGCGTCACCGTGATGATTTGCGCACCATACCCGGATTCACCGGTTGCGCCCGGGTCGCTATACCTTGCAACATCAAGGGAAGTAATTTTCATGATGAGATTTACCTGCGATGTGCGATTTTACTGACGCTTACGAGGCAGCCGAAGATGCGGGTACAGCAGTGC
>CAYZVB010000234.1:0-8933 GCA_964481315.1 uncultured Granulosicoccaceae bacterium | reverse complement strand
AATCTTAACCTAGCAGGGACAGGCACTGAAGAAGACATCTATAATCACAGGGACAGGCACTGAAGAAAAAGTGCAATGATGTCCGATCTCGTTGGCTTGGAAATTTTCGCTGAAAAGTAGTGGAAATTTCAGTAATCACAGAGACAGGCACTGAAGAAAAAGTGCAATGATGTCCGATCTCGCTGGCTTGGAAATTTTCGCTGAAAAGTAATGGAAATTTAGCCGCAGGGAATTCTCCCCGACATCGGTTTTATTCTCAAGTAGATCGATTTTGATTCGTTACCGGGGGAGTCAGGCAGGGGTAAGCGTTCCGTTAGCGGAATATCTACTTGTATGACACTGGTTGTCCTTCGATATGACCGCTAGCCATAGAGAACTTTGCTACTGCTGCGATTAGTAGTGCGTGTAAGCCCAAATTTAGTGCACCATTTTTTCATTGAATCTACTGAACCGGCGATACCTTTAAAACGTCGTTCAAAAGTAGTGGTCAATTCTATCCAGTGTTCCGGTGCAATATTGAGTCGTAGCAAAATAGGTGGGGCGTTTTCATGGATTGCACCACGCTTGTCTTCACGAATGACTCGTCCTGCCCAGTCGACAAGTTCAATGTAATCAATGAGGTTAAAAGACAGTCCTCGCGACAAGGGCTGGCGTTCTTTGCCGGTTAAGGGGAGCAGAGATTCGGGTTGCAAGTCGCCAGCAGGTCGTGCATGTGACTCCAGAGCCCTGGCTTTCCAATAATCGATTCGCAATTTAATGCTGGTGTGATCTGAACTCTGCGGAGTTGTGGCGATAGCAGCCCTAATAGGGTTAAGGTCTACATATGCCATTGCAGACAGCACCGCTTTTTCATCCAGCAAAGCTTGAGATTTGAAGCGCGATTCCCAGAAGTGGCCGGTACAGTCATCTTCTTTGTTTGCCATGCGGGCAATGCCTTCGTTGAGAACCTTCATGAACCAGCTGATATCAAAAAGTCTGGTACGCCAGGTGCCTATGAGTGTATCGACGTGGTATTGCTCGTGTTTCTCAAGCGGTTCACAGTCGATAAACTTCTGAGAAACTTCATTTGCTTTGAATAGCTGATGCCATCGAACAACGATGTCCCTGGCGTCAGCGTTTTTTCCTTTTTCATGATCAACGTGCAGGACCAGATGGTAGTGATTCGACATTACACAAAACGCAGCCACGTCGATATAGAATATAGAGGCGAGCCTAAGTAGATCGTGCTCAATTCGATGTCTGCGATGTTCATAGGAACGACCACTGGTCGGATCTTTGCCGCAGAGAAAAGCGCGTCGTACGCAGCGCGAGACACAGTGATAAAAAGGGGTAGCGTCCAGCGAGATCTGCTGCTTGCGCGGTCTGGGCATAGGAAGTTACTTCTACAACATACATCGTGGTGGAAGACTACACCGGATTCAAACTAACTTGCTACTACTTTATTGTGCCTGTCCATGTATGAATGTCCATATATGAAAGGCAGCTATGAGATCAGTGCCTGTCCATATTGAAAGCATCTTTGCCAGCGTAGGCAGCCAAAAGTATATTTGGCTGCACAGGAGGCCGGACGCGGAGGTCAGGGCTGGACCGCGATCTACGATATGTCGCAACGGAATCAGGCTTGACCGGTCGCGCATGTTTAGGTGCAATGTGCGGGACCAAATTGAATATACTTAAACCAAACACACCGAATAAAAAAAGAACATATTGGGCTACAAGTTGCGAGGCCTGAAATGTCATCTGGCGGAATATACAAAGACATGACCACCGAATTACCGAAAATGACAACGCTCGAAATGCACAATGGCGCGTTACGAACCCCGATCGATCCGTCACTTCTGGGCACGGCAGTATTAGACAAGTCAGGTGAATTCGATGCAGGTACCTACCACAGCTTTACGCTAACCTATACTGCCGGGCGTTTTGGTGTTGATGACAGTGGCAGCATTCGCGTGGTGTGGCGATTTGCAACAGACCAGACGAACCCGCAGTTCGATGATCCAAAGGCTGCCGGTTACACCGAGGTTGTGGCCTCCAACAATGCTGTTTTAGAAGCCAGGTTTGACCCCAAAGGTAATATCCGGCCATGGGATCGAACACTGCAGATCAAAGTGGTAAAAGGTTTTATGAAAGAGGGCGACACCATCACGATTCGTTTTGGTGTTACGGATCAGGGTGGGCCTGGCATGCGGCTGCAAACGTTCTGTGAAAGCCGATATGAATTTCGCGTACTGGTTGACCCGATCGCAACTTATAACTTCCAGACGCTACCTGAACAACCGGCAATCTCAATCGTGCCCGGCGCGCCCGAGACATGGGTTGCTGTTGTGCCCTCAACCATTACCCGTGGTGAGGCCTTTACCCTGAAGATAAAGGCTGAGGATACCTGGGGTAATCCAACCGATAAAGCGGCTACAACGCTTAGGGCTAAAACTAATCACGCTGTCGAAAACCTGCCAGATGTAATCACAGTGAAAGAGGGTGGCTTTGCCACTGAAATTCCCGGTCTTAAAGTGAAAAAGGATGGCCCGTTGGAAATTGCGTTGTATGCGGCAGATGGATCGCTTGTCACAACATGCAATCCTGCAACCGTGGAAGCGTCGCCACCGCTGAAGAGTTATTGGGGAGATCTTCACGGCCAGTCCGACGAAACGCTGGGCACCAACAGTGCTGCGGACTATTTTGCGTTTGGGCGTGATCGTGCGTTTCTGGATGCCTGCGCGCATCAGGGTAATGATTTTCAGATGACCGATACATTCTGGCGCGATCTAAATCACGTTACAGCGCATTTTAACAAGGACGGAGAGTTCGTCACGCTTCCCGGATACGAGTGGTCTGGCAACACCGCGCTTGGTGGTGACCGCAATGTGTTCTTTCCGGTGGAAGGTCGCACAATGCGCCGGTCATCTCATGCACTGATAGAAGACCAAAGCGATGTCGGAACCGACTGTCACACTGTAGGTGAATTGTTCGAAGCCTTTGCGGAAAACAACGAATGGGATGTTATTTGTTTTGCCCACTGTGGTGGGCGCTATGCCGATATCACTATGGCGCACGATGGCCGCTTTGAAAAATCCGTTGAAGTGCATTCCGCATGGGGCACGTTCGAATGGATTGTTCAGGATGCATTCAAGAGCGGATACCGCGTTGGCATCATCGGTAATTCAGATGGCCACAAGGGGCGACCCGGTGCAAGCTACCCTGGTGCAGGTTGGTTTGGTGCAGTTGGCGGGCTGACTTGTTTCTTAATGCCGGAATTAACGCGTGATGGTTTGATCTATTGTATCAATGCACGCCATCATTATGCGACGACTGGCGGGCCAAGCGGGCGCATCCGTCTTGCAGTCACAGCGACATTCGACGGCCCGGCAACGCTCTACCATGATGATCCATTGCTTAGTGCAAATTGCGCAACCACGCCCTGTGAAACGGCGATGATGGGCGACATTGTTCATCAACCCAATGGTGATATTCAGCTTGATGTGAACGTAGACGCCGCTTCCCCTGTGCGTTGCATCGATTTCTTTAACGGGCTTGATCATTTGGAATGTCATCGCCCGTACACAGAAGAGGATCTCGGTAGTCGTATTGGTGTTTTATGGGAAGGGGCAGAATACCGTGGTCGGTTCCGCGCAGTTCTGTGGGATGGTTCGGCGATGTTTGATAAGGCGAATGTAACGAATGCAGTGCCTGTGAATTTCTTTAATCGTGACAAAACCCTTGATCTTAATGGCGGTAACGAATTGTCGTGGCAATCGGTAACAACAGGAAACTTTGCCGGTTTTATAGTTGACCTGGATGAAAGCAAGTCTGGCAATATCTCACTTAGCACGGCGTTAGTGAGCGAGAGCATCGCACTGGCCGACATCGGCTATGACGACACTGTGCTGGATGCCTCCGATATTCTGCCGCGCGGTATCCGCTTGTTCAGGCTGCCCGACAATAACCCGCATACCACGGTTCGGATAGAGCGCAAGCTAACAGCGCAGTCGGGAAGAGATAATCCATTCTATGTGCGTGTGACCCTGGAAGACGGAACGCAGGCCTGGTCGAGCCCGATATATGTATTGCGCGACATCGCACCTTAAGATCACATAATAAATGACCATTAACGTTCTGGAGAGCCAAATTGCACCTTCCGGTGCGTTAACAGCCGCCGATCGTGATCAAGGTGCGTTGACTGATTGTTTCTATCTAGACATTCCGCGGAAAGTCCGATTGGAAGATTATGTTTACGCGTTTTATACGACCTGGCTGTTTAAGGTCGAAAGGGCGATTTTGTCGGTAGTTATCAGAAAGCCGTCAACCGATCGCGATGCGCTTTTACTTTCGCAGAATAAGACATTTTCTTTCTCTGCCTGGACCGTAGAGGTCAGAGAGCCGGACCAGATCTTATTGAGAGATTATCGTGGAGATACAAAGTCGTGGTTTATGGTGCAACCGGTTACTGTGGACGCAAAGCCTGCTACCCGTCTTTATTTTGGAACTGTCGTAGTTCCCAAAAAAGTGTCAAAAGAAGGACAAAAGTCTGTTCATTTTGCATTCCATCTATTTGGCGGGTTTCATCGTTTATACAGCAGAGCGTTGTTGCGGTCTGCGTTCACGAGGCTTAATCGGGATGTGGGGGCGGTCT
Organism: uncultured Granulosicoccaceae bacterium; assembly: GCA_964481315.1. Lineage (GTDB taxonomy): Bacteria > Pseudomonadota > Gammaproteobacteria > Granulosicoccales > Granulosicoccaceae. The sequence goes on along the minus strand of CAYZVB010000234.1, from coordinate 4,300 downwards.
AAGTGATTCAATAGAGCCCGGGCTTGTATTTCGATATTACTATTTCTATTGCAATTCGTACTTTCCAAAATTTGACTAAAAAAGGGCAGCTCATCCCCGTTTGTCATTTTGAGTTGTAGGATGCATGTCGTTGCTGCTGATATTTGTGCTTTTGCGGATATGAGTAGTTGTCGTTTATCAAACAGTTTGTAAAACTGTCTCCGTAACAATCGGGTGGTATCGGGATATGGCTGGTTCAGCGTATTGCCGAAACACGTTATGCTAGTTGTGAGACTGAAATTTACGGAGGAATCAAAATGGCTAATTTCGTACTGGTACACGGGGCGTGGCACGGAGGCTGGTGTTACCGGGATACTGCTGCAGCATTGCGTCAGGCAGGTCATCAGGTGTTTACACCCACGCATACCGGCGTTGGTGAGAGAGCGCATCTTGCCAGCGAGGCAATCACTCTGGAAACACATGTCCGCGATGTTGCCGGATGCATTGAAGCCGAAGAACTCGATAAGGTCATTCTGTGTGGGCACTCTTACGGTGGCATGGTCATTACTCAACTGGCAGACAGGCTGGGTGATCGGGTTAGCGCGATGGTTTATCTCGATGCCTTTGTACCGGAACATGGCGACTCTCTGATTAGTCTGCTCGATACTGCGCTGCCACCTGAAGTAGCGGAACAATTTATCGGAGGGTTCCGTGGAGCGGCTCAGGAGGGCGGCAGTGGCATGATGCAGCCCATACCCGCAGAGATGTTTGGCATACTGGAACAAAATCGCCCCTGGGTGGAGCGAAGATGTGTACCACAGTCGCTGGCCACCTTTGAAATGCCGGTACTGCTGTCGGGAGGTACAGATTCCAAAGTGAAAAAGGTATTTATACTGGCCGACAACTGGGATCCGAGTCCGTTTCGCTACTTTGCAGATAAATACACTAATGTTGCCGGCTGGGACGTTATCACAATGCCGAGCAGTCACGATGTCATGGTGGACATGCCAGAGGAGCTGGCGGCAGAGTTGCTGAAGCTAGCCTAAGTTTGTTTGGACCGGGCGACTGAAACTGAAGTGTGTACCAGCATGGTCTGGTGCTAATGTAAGAGCGATAATGGGCAAGGCCGGTCCTCGGTTAACTATGGTCTCTAAAATCGAAGCATTCGAATAGAAAATTTCATGTCATCTTATGATCGTTCACTCTACCTGCAGTACGCAGATGCTCTGCGTCATCCGGGTAAATTTAGCGCCGCAGTCTCTTTGTTTTTTAGCAAAGATGCAAACATTAATGTTGTTCATCCTTTCAATGAATCACAGGGGACTGAGGCATTTCATTCAGGCTTTATTGACCCGCTTCAGCAGGCATTTGAGGGACTCTACCGGCGTGACGACATCTTTATGTCTGGTCAGTTCGAAGGGCAGGACTGGATTAGTTCTACCGGGTACTACGTCGGACGCTTTGCGAATGACTGGATTGGCATAAAGGCAACAAATACGCTTAGTTATTTGCGTTATGGCGAGTTTCATCGTATTGAGAGCGGGAAGGCTGTAGAAAGTTACATCTACCTCGACATACCCGAGTTCATGATTGCCTGCAATCAATGGCCATTGACCGTTGGGCCCGGACTGTCGCGCGGCTATACCGGGTTGATTCAGGGGCCGGCGAGCCGGGATGGCGTCATTACAGAAGACTGTGATCCATCAGAGGGGCAGCGCAGCTATCAAATTGTGACAGACATGCTTTCAGGGTTGGCGACCAAAGACGAAGCATGGAGACCCTACTGGCACGAAAACATGATGTGGTATGGGCCGGGTGCATTCGGCAGCTTTGTAGGGGTGGACGAATTCGCTTCATTCCAGGTTCCCTTTGAATCGCAGTTTGAAGGATGGTCCGGCGGATCAAAAAACAATGGAATGACCCGCCATTTCACGCGATTTGGCGAAGGGTGTTATACCTGCTCCGGAGGCTGGCCATCTTTGACAGGTGTTAACGTAAAACCATTTCTCGGCCAGGGCCCAACGCAGGAAAGGGTGTTTATGCGCGTGTGTGACTGGTGGCGGCGTGAAGATGACCTGCTCGTTGAAAACTGGGTTTTTGTCGATGTGCCGCATGTTTTGCTGCAGATGGGATACGACCCGTTGCCCGGTGGGGACGTGTAGAAACGCGAACATGCGTGCCTGCATTGCGGTAGTATTGTGCCACGGGCAATGGCCTTAAGTGGTTCCTGGCGCGATTATAAGTGCGTAGACAATTGCCTGTAGAATATCGTCTTCAGTGTCTTTTCTGAGAGCTTCACGTTTTTGAAGTGTTTATGACCGTTGGGTTTATTTAACACGAAGTGAGAATGGCAGAATTCTTCGCAAAGGACTGCCTTGCTCTACCGGTAGTATTACGCCTACCTGGTCACTGCCGGTGAATCATTTGGTTGGGGTGTAAATTACTTCAAAAGTGCAGAGTTCCGGGTTAAGTAGATTGATTACGACTGTACCGTGTTTTGGTTTTGGCCCTATTGCGTAGGCATCGATTCCGTTTTCACAACTACCGGGCCGTAAGTTCAGAGTGATTACGCGACTTGGCTGGCTCTTCTTAATATCCAATACGTTAAGTCTTGATCTGCTATTTTGTTTCGTCATTCTAACTACATCAGCAGTGTCGGTCGTATTTCTTTCTGAAAGTTTCTTTGATTGTAACTCCTGCTGTACGGGGCGTTTCAATTCGTACGATAAACGGCAACCGGCACCAGTACTACCAGCTTTCTTATAGTCTAATACCATGTCAAACCTGCCCGATTGAGCCGATTTAAATTCTCCCATTGCACTTGCCATTCCGGATGGTGTGATGAACTTGAATTTACCATCGGCATCAATATGTACAGGTGCTTCAGAAAATGCGTTACGAATTACTGTTTCCTCCACAATAACAGGCTCGGGTGCTCTGCCTTTGGTAGGGGGCACGAAATAGCTCCATCAGTTAGAGTATACGCATCTGTATTACCTATAAGCTCCCAAAGGCCGTCGTAGCGGTCTGTGTTTGCTTGTCCAGTTGCTGCGGCGATGAGGTTAAATGTGCAAAAAAAAGTAACTGCTTTCAAAATACCACGCATCCGATAATTCTTTATAAAATCAAGTGTCATTAAGGGTTATCTTTTTCAAAGAGTAAATGCATTATTGGGGCAAACCGATTATACAATACGAATTTTTCACATCGGGTTACTATCGTGAGAAAGCAAGAGATATTGCGTGATATGAAGATTTGACAAACATACTTAGGCGCACATTGCTAAATTGAAGTTTGTCTGTCGACTATCACTTTTTCTATGACCACTAACATACACTTCGAAGGTCTTCCCGGTTCCGGAAAGACAACCGCTTCCAGGCTTTTTTGCGAGCTGCTAAGTACTAACGGAATTGATGCGAACTTGTGGCTGGAAACTGCTCCTAACCATCCACTCAAGCGCAACATAACGCTTGCTGTTTCCGGCGGGAATGAGCTTTCGCAAAATTGTCTGGATGCCTGGCAGGCATTTGTCAATTCATTAGACACTACGGTTGTGTTTGATGGATACGCGCTTCAGAGTACAGTGCGATTTCTGTACGCGAATTGTGCCACGCATTCACACATAGCAGAGTACTTCAGTAGCTGGCAGGAACTTGCGTCTGAGGCGACGCTGGTTTTCTTCTCGGTAGAAAATACGCGGGAGCATTTTCAGGTGGTTTGCGAGGAGCGCGGGAGTGAGTGGACTGCGAAGCTGTACGAGTATGTAGAGAGAACGCCTATTGGGGTTGCTAATGGTTTTAAGGGCAGAGAAGGGTTTTTGGAGTTTTGGTCAAACTATCAGCAGCTTTGTCTTGAGTTGCTTAGTGGTGCTTCGGTGCCTGTGCATGTTGCAGGTGCTCGTTTGTGGAGCGACGGTGATTTTGAGGTTCTGGCTTCGCAGGTTGGGCTTCTGTCAGAGAGATAATGTTGGAAACTGTCTTCCACGTTAGTGTCGGGAGCACTTGTTTGTTTTTTTTGATTTGATTTTACGTTATTACGTATTAGCTGGTATGAGCGGGTAGCCCGACGTGTGAGCGAGGTTCGGTGTTGTACGCTGCTGGATGTGTTTCGGGCTTGCTTACGCTGCGGGCTTCCAGGGGTGTCGTTTCCGTGTTGGGGTAGTTGCTCGACACGGGTTTGAGAGGTCACGATTTAGAAGTGGTGGCGAATAAGGGTAGCCCGACGCGTTAGCGAGGTTCGGTATTGTATGCTGCAGGATATGTTTTAGGCTTGCTTACGCTGCGGGCTTCCAGGGGTGTCGTTTCCGTGTTGGGGTAGTTGC
>CAYZVB010000233.1:3253-8934 GCA_964481315.1 uncultured Granulosicoccaceae bacterium | reverse complement strand
CACGCATTTGTGCTGACGGTATCGCCAAGTTCGCTATATTTATCCGCCCGACACTCGAAGGCTGCCTGCAACAGGACATTATGCCTGTCTATGCCATTCGCAGTATCGCGAGTTGGTATGTGTTTGCCCTGCATGTTGATAAAGGCAACATTGGCTTCGAATACAACGAGCCAGGATGGAGCGAATTAAAAGCCATGCTGGGAACCGACGAGTTCCTGACAAATAAGCAATTGTGGGGCGAACTTCCAGTGCGATACCCGGAATTTTCTAACACGCTACAGCGCGAAATAGCTGATATGGAGTCAAAATGGCCAGTCTGACGTTGCGTGATGTGCGCAAGAGCTATGGTGCTACTCAGGTAATTCACGGCGTTGATCTCGATATTGTCGACGGTGAATTTGTGGTGTTTGTCGGACCTTCCGGATGTGGTAAGTCCACGCTTCTGCGTATGATTGCGGGTCTTGAAGAGATTTCCGGTGGCACTATTGCGATTGGCGATACAGTAGTGAACGAAATTGCCGCGTCGAAAAGAGGCGTGTCAATGGTGTTCCAGACCTATGCGTTGTATCCACATATGACGGTCTACAAAAATATGGCGTTTGGTCTGAAGCAGATTAAAACGCCTAAGGCAGAAATTGAAAAGAGGGTAAAGGCAGCTGCTGAAATTCTGCAGATTTCCGATTATCTCGACCGTACGCCGCGGAATCTGTCGGGTGGACAACGGCAGCGTGTAGCCATTGGTCGTGCGATTGTTCGCGACCCGGAAGTGTTTTTGTTTGATGAGCCGTTATCAAACCTCGATGCGGCATTGCGTGTACAAACCCGAAAAGAAATCGCGCGTCTGCATGAGCGACTGGCAACTACCATGATTTATGTAACGCATGATCAGGTAGAGGCGATGACGCTGGCTGATAAAATTGTTGTGCTGAAAGACGGTGTGATCGAACAGGTCGGTTCCCCGATTGATCTTTATGAACGTCCCGACAACGCTTTTGTTGCGCAGTTTATCGGTAGCCCGAAAATGAACTTTTTCAGAGCCGATGATCTAACGCCGTCAGCGGCAGCGTTACTCGGTACGCAGTTAAGTGGCGATGTAGAAGTGGGTATGCGTCCTGAACATCTCGACGTGGCTGATCATAGCAATGCGGTGGTCGAAGGGACACTTGAACTGGTTGAAAACCTTGGTGAGTACGCGCTGGTGCACTTGCGCACTGCAACTGGCGTTGAGTTTATTGCCAAGACCGAAAAACCGCCACAGGTTGCCAAGGGTGCGACTGTCGGTTTTGGCATTGACGCCGGGCTCTCACATCTTTTTGATCGTGGTACCGGCGCACGCCTCACTTAATTGCGTTTACCTGTGTGCCTGCTGCAGTATTCAGCGGGCACTGTTTAGATCAGTTGGTTCCTGACCGGTTGAGCAGTGAGATTAGCAGTGGCACATACAGGTCTCCGTTGCCGTCTGCCACCTGTTTTGAATAAACCCCTTCCACCGAGCCGGCGACAGATGCTGCCGCGTTCAGGTCTTCACACATTTGCGTGTAGTAACCCATATCCTTCGCGCTGTTAGACAGTGAAAAAGAAAAAGCGCTGACATCTTCGTTGAGCATGTATGGCGTCATGCGCTCCAGGACTACGCTGTCCCCGCCACCGTTTGCCAGAACATCACGCAGTGTTTCCGCATCGATTCCGGCTTTTGCAGCCGCTGCAGCCGCTTCAGCAAGTACGCTTGAAAAGCCAAGGGACACGAAATTGTGTACCAGTTTTAGAGTATGTCCGGCACCGTGCCCGCCGGCGTATGTAATGTTTTCGGCAAAGGTCTGTAGCAGAGGCAGTTGTGCGTCGAACAGTGATTTGTCTCCGCCAACGATAAGATTGAGTTTTCCCTCTGCAGCTTCTTTCGGCGTTCTAGTCATCGGTGCATCAAGAAACTGTGCGCCGCATGCTTCGAGCTTTTGGGCAATGCGAATGGTGGATGCAGGAATGGCGGTTGAGCAGTCGATAACAACCGTTTCGGGTTTTATTGTCGACAACACGCCACCGGGTTCATTAAGGATTGCCTCGACCTGCGGACTGCCGGTAACACACAGCACCAGCGTGTCACATGCGTCGGTAAGCGCGGCAATGGAGTCATATGCAATCGCGCCGGCGCCGATAAGATCGTCAGTTGGCTGGTTGCCGTTGTGATTTAGAAAGCCAACGGTGCACCCGGCCTTGCGAATGTTGGTGGCTATGCCGTGGCCCATTAGCCCGACGCCGATAATACCAACTTGCCTGTCATTTAATTGTGCTGTGCTCATGATGCAGGAGTGTCCGTCTTGGTTCGATGTTCGCGCCAGGCAATGATGACGCCGGCACTGATGATTAGCATCATACCGAACAGAGTGCTTGCAGGTGGCCAGTCGTCAAAAATAACTTTGCCCCAAAACGCAGCAAAGATCAGATAGGTGAAATCCAGTGGTGCCAGCAGGCTGGCATCTGCTGTCTGGTAGGCGCGTGTCATACAGATGTTGCCGGTCAGGTTCAGTACCGAGGCCAGTACCGCAAAGCCGACGACTGCTGTGGTAAGTGCCGGCCATCCGATCGCAACATAAGGCATAGCCGATTGAATTTCAGCAGACAGCGGTGCAATAGTGAGGACTGTAATGCCAATCACACCGGAACCGATAAATACCAGGCCGGCAGCGAATGCCAGTGCCAGCGTGCTTTCGTGTCTGCACAGGCTGCGCAGCGTTAGGATGTTGCAGGCAAAGAAAAACCCTGCAATCACCGGCAGCAGTTGTACCGGTGTGAAGCTTTCCTGCCACGGACTTAGTACCAGCGCCGCTCCGACTGCACCAATGGCAACACAGGCAACCCGCCAGCGCCCGATTTTCTCTCCGAGCACCGGCCCCGCAAGTAAGCAGACAAACAAAGGATACGTATAGAGCCCAACAGCCATTTGCGCGACCGACAGAAACGGCGCACCTGAAAAAAAGAAAAACATGCAAACCGCAAGAAAACAGGCACGCAGATAAACCCCTCGCGTGTTGCGGGCACGTAAAAGTCCGATGCCGCCACTGATGATGGCCAGAATAACAAGCAGGCTAAGGTTACCGGCGGAACGCAATGTTTGAATTTGCCAGAAGGATGTCTGTGATGACATCAGCTTCATCAGAGCGTCCTGAAACCCAAGTGAAAACGTAGCGACAAGTAACAATAAAATGGCTACAAGCGGACGGTCTTCGCGCGCAGGGGCGAACAGGTCAATTTTCACTGATGACTGAGGCTCAAGATGTTTTAAACTTCACGTTTGGTTTGCATCGATTAAGCTTAGCTCGTCGTGCCCGTATTTTTTACGCAGAGAAAACCGGCAAAGTTGTGCCATTGAAAAAACGTTTCAACAATTTCAAAACCGTTTCTTTTAAATAACTCGAAGTTTTCGTCAAAACGATAGGGCACTAGCACATTTTCAAGTGCTTCACGCTTTCTGTTTATTTCCTGATCGGAATAGCCTTTTTTGCGTTTGTAGTCGTAGTAAAAGTCGATAAAAAAACGATTCATGTTGGAATCGTTGGTTAAAATCTTGTCGGTGATGATGAGAATGCCGCCGTTAGCCAGTGACTTGTACAGGTTGCGGATGAGTTGATCGCGTTTAAGCGGACGCACAAACTGCAGTGTCCAGCAAAGTGTAATAACGCTGGTGTTTTTAATCGTAAGGTTATCAAGGCCTTCATTAAGGTCTGCATATTCAAAACTGATGCGACTATGCAGGTTTGCGTTTGCGACGTTTTCAGTCGCACGCGTTATCATCGGTTGGGAGTTGTCGTAGCCGGTGAGCGAGTTTGCGTTCGGCAGCGCTTTTGCGATATTGATTAAAGTCGTGCCCAGTGAACTACCGAGATCTACTATGCCGGTACCGGGTATCCAGAACCGCCGTGCGATATCGCCGATCATGCGCTGTTGCTCATCGTACAGAGGGATACTGCGATTGAGCATGTCTGCAAAGACTTCTGCTACTTTCTCGTCAAATACAAAATCGCTCGATCTTTGTGAATCGATACTGAATAGTTCATCTGAGCTCATGCGAATTGACAGCGAATAAAAACGTTATTCTAAGAGATGCTTATGTCACCTGTCAGGTGGTATTTGCTGCCCAAGGTGCCGTAGATCTAAGTCGCTGATTTTACAGTCAATTAATGCTGTTTCCAGCCTGGTTGGTCATAAAAAGCTAGGCACATTCGTCATGGCGACAATAACCCTGCCGGGATTCTTTGATTGTGGGGTATTGTGCGATACTACGTTGCGGTCTATCGAACGTCTGCGATAATCGCACGTGACCCACACCAAGAGGAATCTCTATGAAATTTGCAGCAAATACTCTCCTGGCATTTCCGCTCGCGCTCACCGCGACTCTGGCGGTTGCCGTTGCGCCTTTGACAGCGAGCGCTGAAGGCACGCTGAATGTGTACAACTGGGCTGAGTATATCGGCGAGGAAACTATCGCAAATTTCGAGAAGGAATTCGGAATCAAGGTAACCTACGATAATTACGACTCTGTCGAAACGGCCGATGCGAAGCTGCTGGCCGGTAATTCAGGTTACGATGTTGTTGCGCATTCCGGTACTTCAATCGGGCGTCTTATCCCGGCCGGTATTCTGCTCGAGCTCGATAAATCTCGACTCGATAATTTCAAAAACATGCGTGAAGATGTGCTTGGACAGCTGTCTGCCAACTGGGATCCCGACAACAAGCACATTGTGCCTTACATGTGGGGTACGCACGGGGTGACGTACAATGAAGCGCTGGTGAAAGAAACTCATCCGGATGCGCCGATTGGCTCTATGGATATGATTTTTAACCCGGAGCACATGGAAAAGCTCGCCGACTGCGGTGTGTCTTTTCTCGACTCTCCAACCGATGTTATCCCAATGGCGCTGGCGCATCTTGGTCTTGATCCGAGTTCAACCAGCAAGGAAGACTATGAGAAAGCGGGTGAGTTACTGGCCTCGATTCGACCCTATATCAAAACTTTCGATAACTACGCCTACCAGCGGATGCCGGAAAAAGAGTTCTGTGTTGCGGTGACCTGGGGGCCCGACGGTCTGCTGGCGATGTCCGGTGCAGCAGAAGCCAATACCGGTGTTGTGCTTGATTTCTTCAACCCGCCGGGTGATGGCAAGGCAAATGTCTGGGTTGATGGCTGGGTAGTTCCCGCGGACGCCAAAAACGTCGATAACGCTTATAAGTTTCTGAACTACATGATGCGTCCCGAAGTTGGTGCAGCCGACAGTAACTTTACCTGGTATGCCACTGCCAACCAGGAATCCATTCCAATGATCGATGAAGAAGTCACCGCCAGTGTGGCGGCTTTTCCACCTGCCGATGCAGTAGCTCAGATGTATACGTTGAGTGTTGTGCCGCCTAAGGTAGAGCGAATTCGAACCCGCGTGTGGACCAAGTTCAAAGCCGGTAACTAGGAGTCTGCGCGGCAGAACCTCTTCTACTGCGAACGTTCCCTGACGGTGCGTTTATCGATCGTTTTCGTTACGTATGAATAGCTATGCGGCTCAAATGATCGCAAAAACGCCCTCGCCATGGCGCGTTCTCGCTACGAAGACTGCTACCGCACAGACTCCTAATCTGCAATTGTTAGCGGCGGGGGGGTGGGGTGGGGGCGCACCCCCCCCCCCTCACCACGACAG
>CAYZVB010000233.1:376-3243 GCA_964481315.1 uncultured Granulosicoccaceae bacterium | reverse complement strand
GGGGGGTTCGCGATACTAAGACTGCACCCCCACACACTCAAAATCTGATATTTTTCGGGGGGGGGTTTGCCGTTCTGGCAAACCCCGCCCAATTACCCAGGAATCGGATAACCGGATGACGCAGGAATCGGATTACCCGTGGCGTGAAGCTGGCGCAACACCATTCATAGAAATTAAAAACCTAACTAAACGATTCGGCAGTTTTACCGCGGTTGACGATGTAAGCCTGAGTATTTTCAAGGGAGAGTTATTTGGTCTTTTAGGTGGCTCCGGTTGCGGAAAAACCACGCTGTTGCGAATGCTTGCCGGTTTCGAAACGCCAGGCAGTGGAGCAATCTTTATCGACGGGGCAGACATGACGCATGTGCCTCCGTACGAACGTCCCGTGAATATGATGTTTCAGTCGTACGCGTTGTTTCCGCATATGTCTGTAGAGAAAAACATCGCCTACGGTTTGAAACGCGATGGCATTGCACGCTCCGAAATCAACGATCGTGTTGCCGAAATGTTGAAGATGGTCGAATTAACCGATTTCGGTCGGCGTAAACCGTCGCAACTTTCTGGTGGTCAGCGACAGCGGGTAGCGTTGGCGCGTGCACTGGTTAAGCGTCCGAAAGTGCTGTTGCTCGATGAACCACTGGCAGCACTGGATAAACGACTGCGTGAACAAACCCAGTTTGAACTGATGAATATTCAGGATCAGCTCGGTGTCACATTCGTTGTGGTTACCCACGATCAGGAAGAGGCAATGACGTTGTCCACCCGAATTGCGGTCATGGATGCCGGGAGGTTTATTCAGATTGGTGAACCTGCGGAAATTTATGAAAACCCGGCAAGCCGTTTTATCGCCAATTTTATCGGCTCGGCCAACCTGTTATCTGCACGGGTTGTTGAACACCGCGGAGACACGCTGGTGCTGGAGCATAACGAATCGTCAATCCGGTTTCTGGTCGCTGCAAATTCAGCTTCAATGGGTGATACCACCACACTTGCAATACGACCGGAGAAAATCCTTATCGATAAAGCACCGATCGAACACTGCGATAACCAGGTGCAGGGTAAGGTTCGTGAAATTGCCTACCTCGGAAAAATTTCTACCTACCGTGTTGAAACATCTATTGGAGAAGTTATAGAAGTAACAGCGCCAAATCAGGTTCGGCCTTCAGGCGTCGGTCATCGAATAGACTGGGACGACGAGGTACACCTGGGTTGGAATGCCGACAGCGCGGTTCTGCTGGCTGAATAGTATGGCACAGAGCAGCACACTACCTAACACTGGAGTTATCACACGAATAGGCAACTGGCTTCAGTCACACTGGCAGTCGATCATTGCCGGTGTCCCGTTTATCTGGCTGCTGCTGTTTTTTCTGGCGCCGTTTTTTATCGTCCTAAAAATCAGTGTCGCTGAATCACTAATCGCGAGCCCGCCTTTTTCCAATCTGCTGGAGTGGGGCGAAAGTCTGTTGCCGACAGTTTCAGTGACTGCGGATAATTATTCCTATTTGTGGGAAGACGATCTCTACGTCCGCACTTATATCAGCTCTCTAAAAATCGCCGCAATCAGCACTTTCTTCTGTCTGTTGATAGGTTACCCGATTGCTTATGCCATTTCGCAGGCGCAGGGCGCTACACGATACATATTACTGTTTCTGGTTATTCTTCCTTTCTGGACTTCGTTTTTGCTGCGGGTGTATGCATGGATGGGTTTGCTGGCCGACCAGGGGACATTCAATAACCTGCTTATCTGGCTTGGTGTGATCGAAAAACCCATTCGCCTGCTGTATACGCAGTTTGCCGTTTATGTGGGGATTGTGTATTCGTATTTGCCATTCATGATCCTGCCGCTCTATGCCAACATGGAGAAGCTTGATCATACCCTCCGGGAGGCGGCAGCTGATCTTGGCGCGCGGCCGGCGGCAGGTTTTTTCACTGTGACATTGCCGCTGACACTACCCGGTATTATCGCAGGCTGCCTGCTGGTGTTTATTCCGGCAACCGGCGAGTTTCTCATACCGGATCTGGTAGGTGGAGGTAATGTGTTAATGATCGGGCGTGTGTTGTACGGGGAGTTTAACGCCAATCACGACTGGCCTGTGGCGTCTGCAGTGGCTATTGCGTTACTGATTGTGCTTGTGTTGCCCATGATGCTCTACCATCGTGTACAGGCGAAAAACGCGGAGCAAAACTCATGAGCGGAAAACGTTCGCGGTTTCTGTTTAGTGTGTTGTGCTTCGGCCTTGCGTTTCTCTATGTACCAATCATCCTGATGATGGTGTATTCGTTCAATTACTCGAAGCTGGTGCCGGTGTGGGGCGGCTTTTCTACGCGCTGGTACACGACGCTGTTTCAAAGTGAAGAAGTCTGGGCAGCAACCTCACTGAGTTTAAAAATTGCCGTCATGAATGCTACGTTTGCAGTATTGCTTGGCACCCTTGCCGGTCTGGCCCTTGCGCGTATCCACCGCTTCCGGGGTCGAACGCTTTTTACCGGTATGATCTCAGCGCCGCTGGTGATGCCGGAAGTGATCACAGGTCTGTCTTTGTTGCTGTTGTTTATTACGCTCAATCAGCTGATTGGCTGGCCGGCATCACGTGGAATTACCACTATCACTATTGCGCACATCACGTTTTCGATGGCTTATGTGGCAATCATCATACAATCGCGGCTGGTGGGTACCGGGCAGGACCTTGAAGAGGCAGCGCTCGACCTCGGTGCAAAACCGTTCAGGGTGCTATGGGATATTACACTGCCGCAGTTAGCACCCGGTATGGTCGCAGGCTGGCTGTTGTCGTTCACACTGTCACTCGATGATCTGGTGATTGCGAGTTTTGTCTCAGGGCCGGGGGCCACAACACTGCCAATGTTAA
>CAYZVB010000233.1:0-366 GCA_964481315.1 uncultured Granulosicoccaceae bacterium | reverse complement strand
GTTAATATATTCGCGCATCAGGCTTGGCTTACGGCCTGATATTAATGCGCTGGCGACAATCATTATTCTGGTGGTGACAATAGGCGTGCTGTTGGCAGGCTGGATTATGTTACGGCAGCAACGGCAGCTGGCCAGTCGCTAACATTTTGTGCGGGTAGTGGTGTTACAGCCTGAACGAATCCCACAGAGCCAGCAGGTAACTGGCAAATGCCGATAACTCGTTCTTAAACAGATAGGCCAGTACCATCATAGCTGCAACTACTACGCAGGTGTAGAAAAGTCGGTGATTGGGTTCTTGAGAAGTCTTGATCATAAGTAGAGTCTGCTGAAATAGAGTAAACGACTGTAATAGCAGATAAAACTACA
>CAYZVB010000232.1:0-9024 GCA_964481315.1 uncultured Granulosicoccaceae bacterium | reverse complement strand
GCATTGCGCCTGACTGCTTCGAGCCATCGTGAAACTACAATGCGTTCCTGCAGAGGAACAGCCTGATTTGCGAGCACATGTAAAACCACGGTATGGGGCTTTGGTTGCTGAAGCGCGATAATAATACCGTCACTGATGTCGGCTGCGGCAGTTGAAAAAACCTGCGGCGATTCTGACAAGCTGACTAATGCTGTACTGTCGCTGCAGGGAATGTTTGAAAGAGACTGCACTGCCTGAGATGCATTGCAGTTGAGTGTCAGTGATCGAACGGCGCAGTTGTTTTCGGGGAGAGGGACCGGCTGTGCGTCATGCTCCGGGTCAACCCAGATAAGACCGCCATGTTCGGCAACACTATAAATGGCAGGTTGAACGGTTTGCGGTGGGGTCAGTTCGGGGTGTGCCGGTATGTAATGGCAAAAACCTTCACAGTTGAAGTGCCAGCCGTGGTAGGCGCACGCCAGTGATTCCCCGCGCACAAATCCGTGTGAAAGACGCATGCCGCGGTGCGGGCAGCGGTTGCGCCAGGCCGAAATAACACCGCTGGCGCTACGCCAGACTGCAATGTCGTATTCTCCGACAACAGCCCGCATGACCTGTCCTGGTGCCAGGTATTCGGACAAGCCAATGGGCTGGGAAGTCATGAATGATCAGGTGATTGGTTTGGACTCTGCGATTAGTATCTTATGAATTGACGCGGTTGTCGATAGAATGACCCGGGGGTTGGGGTTTCCTGCATAGTGATCGAATGTACCATGGCGTTGACCGGGCCAAGGCTGCATGCCACCTCGAACGCGTCAACCAGGACCTTTTCACCGCTCACCGTAAGATTTATACAGGTCGTATTCTGAAAATGAATTTGGCCTGACAGATTCAGTATGCCGGCCCGGTGAGCCACCCAGTCAATCATGGAAGTGTCTGGAAACTCACCATTAATTGAAAAAGTCATTGTGAGAATGTCAGACATGGTGTTGCATATTGTATACGGTTACCGGTGCATTCCTCTGGTCACACTGATTCTCACACGTAACAGCGCTGTAGTCATGCAGTGCAAATGTGAGCGCAGTGCCGGACTTAAACAAAAACCAGTTGGAAGCGCAAATTTGCAAACTTTGAGGTGCCACGTGTTCCAGTACATGTGAAGCACTGTTCTTGCAGTTCCACCGTGCTGCGTGCATCAATACTTGCAGCAGGGCGATGCGGTTTGTGCATCGGCATTTTAATTCGGGGAGAGTTGCAGAAGTAGCGCTCGCTGTTATCGGGTGGCACTTACATCCGCTGCAGCGTTGCTTTTATATTGAGGCAACCTTTATCAAGTAAACGGTTATTAGTGAATACCGGCAAGCTACAATTTTTTTACTTGCTGTTGCCAGCCTTGTCGACTGCCTGCACAGAAATGGTGTAGTCACCATTTGGCAACGATGCACCAACAGACCATTCAGTTGCATTTGCACCATCGTCAACCAGATCGGTTCTGATACTACTGAAGCATTCACCGAATTCTTCATCAATAAAGTTAAACCAGTGTCCGGAGTTATTGTCGAGTATTGCGGCTCTAACCATTGCGACACCGCTGTCTGTGTCGGAAGTGGTGCCGGAATAAATCGCGTACGGCGGCTGTGTTGTTCCGTCTATTGGAGGGCTGGTAATTGCAACGTCCGGCAATACCATGTCGTAGCTTGCGGTGTTGTGCATTTGCAAATATGCCTCACCGTAGCGCTTGCCAAGTTCGCGCAGGCCGGGCGCGTCGAAGTGAGTGCCGTCACGTGTACTGAGGTCGCTGCCGGCAACACAGGCAGTCCAGTCACTTAAGTCGCTATTGAGTTCGTTGAGTCTTGCGTTTACCGGCGCCTGACTGGTTTCGCCACAGATAAATGGTCGGTTGGCACCGAACCACGACTGATCTCTGAAGTTCTGAATCAGGTTGGCGATTTTCTCAGGGTAGTACTCTTCATACGATTTTTCTTTGGCACTGGCATCGACATCCGATGTGCCAGACACCTGCCAGTCAGTCTCGCCCTGGTGCCACAAAATACCATCGAAATAGTTCTTGCCTGTTTGTGCTGCCAGTGCCGCCTGTGCTTTATTTGCCACCGTGGCGGAAAACGGACTGCACGGGTCCCAGTGCTTAATGCCTTCACCGGGGGCGCTGGCGATCACAATGCCAACCACGCGCGAAGGGTCCTGCTGCACAATGGTGCGGGCCGCATGAAAAGCAAAGTGGTTGTAAGGCTGTCTGGTGGGGTCGGCAATCGAGCCGTTGCCCGGGTGCCAGTTGTTAACGTCCCATGCCTGGTGTAAATCAGCAACTTCCCAGGTGCCGCTGCTGGTAAAAGCAAACACACGCGGGTCGACCGTGTCGATATCGGGGTCGTAAGTGCTTTGCGAGCCCTGTACGTTCGACTGTCCGGTCACCAGCAGCATGTCGGTAATGTCGTCCGGGGTTTGCGCGCTGGCGGCATCAGGCATTGCTAAGCAGACTGCGAGCGATAGCGCGGGCAGTACGACATTTGGCGTTGCGTTTACAACAGAACACTGTGCCGAAGACCTCGGCAGTGTTGGCAGATTTGGGGCTGTGGTCACTTTCAAAACTCAACTGTACTGCTGTACCGTATCGGCCGGAGACTACCACGGTCGATTCAAAAACAATGTGCAGCGGGGCGTGAATTTTTACACAGGCAGGTCGATTACTCGACAGTTTTGTTGTTCAGTTGTCCGGTGCATGTCGCTCACTGGTGCGTAGCTTCACACCGGCACTGACACTGGCAAATCTTTAGTGATAAACCAGCGCACTGGCTTTGCCGCGAAATATGTAATACGACAACACTGTGTAGCCGATAATGGCTGGCAACACGACCACGGTGCCGAGAAAAATTATCCATAGTGAGCCGGCGTCACTGGCGGCGTCCCAGGCAGTCAACTGGTCTGGAATAACATACGGATAAAAGCTGTAGGCAAGCCCGGTAAACGCCAGTATGAAAATCACTGCGGTGCAGGTAAATGGTACCCAGCAGCGCTGCTGCGGATGATCGGTCAGTTTTTCCAGTGCGCGATAGGTCACCACCATTAACGCACCGGTAAGTACTGGCAATGGTGCCAGATACAATGCTTCGGGAAAGCTGAACCATTTTAAAAATATCCGCTCATTCACCAGCGGGTTTACCACAGATACTGCAAGCAACCCGACTGCCATCGCCGGTAGTGCCCGTTTGGCCCAGTGAATAGATCGTTGCTGTAGTTCGCCTTCGGTTTTAATTACCAGCCAACAGGCACCAATCAGCACATAAGCTGCCGCAACACAAACCCCGCTAAGCACACTGAACAGCTGCGCCCCTAAAGAGCTATCGAGCCCGACGATGTAGCGCCCCAGCATATAACCCTGCGAGCAAGCGGCTATCACAGAGCCGGCAATAAACAGTCTGTCCCACATGGTTTTATGGTTGCTTTGCGCCTTGGCTCTAAAGTCAAACGCAACACCGCGCAGAATTAACCCGATCAACATAATGGTAACCGGTAAGTACAATCCGCTCAGTACAATACCGTGTGCCTGTGGAAACGCTACCAGCAACAGACCCACGCTAAGTACCAGCCAGGTTTCGTTGGCATCCCAGAACGGACCGATAGATGCGATCATCATGTCGCGATCCGGTTCTTTCGCATTTGCCATCAGAATGCCAACCCCCAGATCATATCCATCCATCACTGCGTAGATCAGTATGGATAAACCCATAGCGCCAAGAAACGCCAGCGGCAACCAGTGTTCGGGATTAGTCCAGTCCATATGCAGGCGCTCCGTGGTTAACAGGCGTAAGGTTGTTTTTGCTGACGTCTTTGCGTTTTGCCAAATGAAATATCGTTGAGATATAAGCGATGATTAACGCTGCATAAAGCAATAAATACAGAGTCAGTGTTAGCTTTAAATCGGTGGCCGGCACCGGTGATACCGCCTCATGTGTTTTCAAAATGCCGTGCACCAGCCACGGTTGACGGCCTATCTCTGTCACATACCAACCCGCCAGCGTTGCTACCCATCCTGAAAAAGTCATTGCCAGTAACGAGCGTTGTACAAACTTGCCGGGCACCTGCTGTTTACGCTGCTGCCATGCAGCACCCCATGCTATTAGCAGCATTAACACACCGGTACCAACCATCAGGCGAAAGCCGTAGAACACCGGCGCTACCCGCGGGTGCTCACCTTCAAATTCGTTGAGTCCGGTGATTTCACCATTTAAATCATGTGTCAGAATAAAGCTTGCGAGTTTAGGAATACCGATTTCAAAATGATTGGTACGCTCCTCTTCATCCGGCACTGCAAACAGCAGCAGTGGTGCACCTTCTTCGGTTTCCCATACACCTTCCATCGCAGCGATCTTTGCCGGTTGATGTTCAAGTGTGTTTAAGCCATGCAGGTCACCGATGAAAATCTGCAACGGTATGAGTACCGCAGCGCAGGTAATGGCGGTGCGCTGTGCAAGCCGTACGCCGTTGCTGTGGTCACCGCGCAGCCACCGGTATGCAGAAACACCTGCGATCAGAAACGATGCGGTTAATCCGGAGGCAACAAGCATGTGCGCCAACCGGTAAGGCATTGAAGGATTGAAAACTATTTCTGCCCAGTTCTCTGCGAACACAACGCCGTCTTTTACGATATGTCCGGTCGGTGTATGCATCCACGAATTTAGAACAAGAATCCAGAACGCTGACAGGCAGGTGCCAATAGCGACCAGCACTATCGCAAGCGTATGAATACGCGGTGATACCCGATCGGTTCCGAACAGCATAATGCCGAGAAACGTGGCTTCGAGGAAGAAGGCCGTCAGCACCTCGTAGGCGAGCAGGGGGCCTGCAACATTGCCGACGGTTTCCATGTAGCCCGGCCAGTTGGTGCCGAACTGAAACGACATCGTGATACCGCTGACGACGCCAAGTGCGAAGCTGAGCGCGAAAATCTTCACCCAGAACCGGTATGCCTCAAGCCAGCCGGATTCGCCTGTGGTCAGATGCCTGACTCTGAAATAGAGCAGAAACCAGCACAGGGCGATCGTGATAGTAGGGAAAAGAATGTGGAAAGAAATATTTGCGGCAAACTGTATTCTGGCGAGAATCAGTGCGTCCATCGAGCGTAAGCCTGTGTAAATGATGTGTTTTCATTAATTTCAGTAATTACTGAAATTAATGAAAATTATCGGTCCTGGGACGGAAAAATTCAACCGCAAGAACAGAAAATCGAATCTTCGATATTTACTGACTGCTGAGAATCAGGCGCGTATTCTCGATATTTGATAATCTAGCGGGTCTAGGTTCTGCAATATCCAGATTATTGATAGATTCATCATCCGATCAAACCGGCTTTGCCCGCTACCACCAGTTGCTGAGTCTGTTTACCGATAGCAGCAGCTCGTGGACGGTAGAGGGTCTGACGGAAGCGCTCGGCAGGCCAAAGAGCTCCGTCTATCGCGTGGTTCGGGAGCTGGTTTCTGCCGGTTACCTCGAAAGCGCCGCCGGTGCCCGCTATCGTCTGGGGCCGGCGTATATTGTGGCCGACAGGGTGATCAGCCACACCGACCCGCTGATCGTCTCTGGCAGGCCCGTATTGCAATCGCTCATCGCAGACGTGCCGCTGCCCTGTGCTGCTGTGCTGGCTCGCCTGTTCGGCAGCCGTGTGGTTTGTGTTGCCGATGCGCGCACTGCCGGCAGTCATGCACCGGCCTTCGAACGCGGCCGCCCGATGCCAATCAATTACGGCGCAACTTCTCTTGCTATCCTTGCACAGACACGCGGCAACAAACGTGAGCGGTTGCTGGGTGAGGCCGGGGTAACTGACCCTGCTCAGCGGAGTCAGTTAATCGCGCGGCTTAACAAAATTCGCAAAGCCGGAATCGCAGTGACCACCGGTGAGGTCGACACGCAGCTTACCGGCTGGGCAGTACCCGTCAGGCACAGGCAATTTGCCATAACCGCCTCGCTCAGTGTGGTTTGTGCAACAACTGATATTACTGATCCCGCGGTTAACGAGATAACAGCAATGTTGCTAAGTAGCGCTGCGCTAATTGAAAAGCATATGCAGCTGGTGTTTGCTGAACTATCGCAGGCCAACACCAGCTAACTTTAATACACGTTAATTACAAAGCAGGGCAATAACTGAATGAAACTCGCAAGCTATTCCAGACTCGGTAAAACCGGTTTCGGTGCAGTGGTCGATAACACCATTATCGATCTTACCGGCAAACTCGACGCTGATGTCTGCAGCTTAAAGCAGTGTCTGGAATATGAATTACTGGATATCGCAAACGACTACTGTCACCAGCGTGCGGCAGACTTTCATCTGTCCGATGTAACCCTGCTGCCAGTCATTCCTGACGCCGGCAAAGTGCTGTGTGTTGGTCTTAATTATAAAAAGCACCAGGCGGAAACCGGTCGTCCTGATGTAGAGCATCCCACTATTTTCCCGCGCTATGCCGACTCACAGGTCGGGCACGGTCAGCCTCTAATTAAACCGCTGGTGACTGAACGTTTTGATTACGAAGGGGAGCTCGCGGTAATTATCGGTCAGGGCGGGCGTTCGATTTCAAAAGAAAACGCACTGTCGCATGTCGCAGGTTATGCCTGCTATAACGATGGCAGCGTGCGTAACTGGCAACGCCATACCTCACAGTTTTTACCCGGTAAAACATTCCCGGGTACCGGTGGCTTTGGCCCATGGCTGGTCACAGCAGATGAAGTGGGTGACTACACACAGCTGCCTATTGAAACGCGCCTGAACGGTGAAGTCATGCAGAAGGCAACGCTTGCTGATCTGATATTTCCACTGCCGGAGATTATCAATTATGTTTCGTCGTTTACGCCACTGGCCGCCGGTGATGTCATTGTTAGTGGTACGCCCGGAGGCGTTGGTGACAGACGCGATCCGCCGGTCTACATGCAGCCCGGAGACATTGTTGAGATTGATTGCGGGATGGTGGGTACGCTGGTAAACCCGATTATTTCTGAAGCCTCGTTGTCCGGTTAAAATCTAGCCTGGGTTATTCACAAGGCGACTAGTAAGCGATGGATAAACTCTATGTATACAGTTCTAAATCACTTTTTAGATCTTCTAGTCACAAAAGTAGTGTGTCTATTCGACGCCAGAAGAAAATCCGGCGTCACATCTCGACCCATCCTCCTCGGCACGTGGCGGGCCACGTTTCTCGGACGATGGGCCGACCTGTTTAGCCAGATTTCCTCTGAACGCCGAATCCTCATGAATAATCCAGGCTAGCCCATGGGTATTGTGTCACTGGGGTATATCGGGATTCGCTCCGACAAGCTCGCCGATTGGTCTGACTTCTCGACTAAGCAACTGGGTATGGCACTGGTTGATCATGGCGGGAAGTATCAGTGCTTTCGAATGGATGACTACCAGCAGCGCTTTGTGGTCTCCGATGAGCCTGGTGACACACTGGCTTTTATTGGCTGGGAAGTATCGGATAACACCGCACTTGAATGCCTGGCAGCGGCACTGGAAGCAGCCGGTACTGCGGTTACGGCAGCGCCTGCAGCAACGTGTGACCGACGCTGCGTTGGCCGCATGATCTGGTTCGACGACCCGGCCGGCAACCGTGTTGAACTGTTTTGCGAACCGATGCTTGATAACAATCCGTTTGTACCGGGGCGGCCGGTGTCCGGATTTAAAACCGGGCCGTATGGCATGGGACACGCGGTGTTGCATACGCCCAATGTTGAAGGTCTGTTGCCTTTTTATACCGAAGTGCTGGGTTTTTCCGTCAGTGACTACGGGTTGT
Organism: uncultured Granulosicoccaceae bacterium; assembly: GCA_964481315.1. Taxonomy (GTDB): domain Bacteria; phylum Pseudomonadota; class Gammaproteobacteria; order Granulosicoccales; family Granulosicoccaceae. The sequence continues at coordinate 1,246 of CAYZVB010000232.1, read as the reverse complement.
CACCGTACCCGATGTATTTCTTTCATGTGAATGGAAGGCACCATAGCTTCGCTATTATCGGTAGCGGGCAAAGTGGCTTTCATCACTTTATGGTCGAGTATGATCACCTTGACGATGTAGGGCAGGGTTACGACATAGCGCAACTCGCTAATGATCGTATCGCCTACACGCTGGGGCGCCATACCAACGACTACATGACATCATTCTATGCCAACACCCCGTCAGGTTTTTTTATCGAAAGTGGCTGGGGTGGTCGCATTATTGATCCTGCGACATGGCAGCCGCACGAAACATTTACCGGCCCGAGTTACTGGGGACACGAGCGTTTATATCTGCCGGAAGACAAACGCAAAGTACTTCGCGATATGCGATTGCAGGCAGCCAGTGAAGGGTTACAGGCACCGTTAATGGTTGATTGTCCGTGGCTGTACCAGCAAAAGCTCAAGGGCAGTAAGTAGCGGTGAATGAAACATACGCGGCTGATGTCATCATTGTCGGGTGCGGTCCAACCGGAGCAACACTGGCTTTGTTGTTAGCGCAATGCGGAGTGTCTTCACTGGTGCTCGAGCGCGAAACCGATATTTATCCGCTGCCACGGGCTGTGCACTTCGACGATCATATTATGCGGGTGTTTCAAGCGCTGGGTGTGGCAGAAGAACTACAGCAGGTGGTTAGATACAACCCGGGTATGCGGTTTGTCGACCCACAGGGTAAGTTGTTGCTGGACTGGCCGCGGCCGCAAGGCTTAAGTGAAAATGGCTGGTATTCAAGTTACCGGTTTCACCAGCCCGATCTTGAAAAAATTCTACGTAAGAAAATTGCAGCCAGTGAACTGATAACGCTAGCTACCGGATTTAACGTTACGCATATTGAACAACAAAGCGAGCACATAACGGTCTTTGGTGAAGAAGTTGGTGGAGATTCAGGCAGGGCTTTTACCGGTCGGTTTGTTGTTGGTTGTGATGGTGCAAATTCCATTGTGCGCAAGTTTATAAGCGACAATAAAACAGACTTTGGATTTAATGAGCGCTGGCTGGTGATCGATGCGGTGTTAAAGCGTGAAAAGCCGTCACTGGGTGATTTCACTATCCAGCACTGTGGTCGTCACCGTCCGGCCACTTATGTCAGATGCCCCGGCATGCGCAGGCGGTGGGAGATATCGCTTAACCCGCAGGACAGCACCTCCGAGGTGCTTCGTGAGAGTAATGTGTGGGCGCTGATTAATGACTGGGTCAGTGCCGATGAA
>CAYZVB010000231.1:0-9025 GCA_964481315.1 uncultured Granulosicoccaceae bacterium | reverse complement strand
CTATGACAAACGCATGGTTACCGGCGTTGTGCAGGCTGGCAGTTCACTGGGCATTCTGGTGCCGCCATCGGTGGTCCTGGTGCTGTACGCCATGATCGCGCGGCAACCGGTCGGGCAACTGTGGCTTGCCGGTGTGGTACCCGGGTTAATGATGGCGGCGATGTTCGTGATTTATATTGCCGTGCGCTGCAAGCTCAACCCGGCGCTTGGACCGGTATTGCCTGAACCTGAACGCAACCTGCCAAAAGCCGAAAAGTACCGGCTGCTGTTGTCCGGTCTGTTGCCGCTGATCATCTTCTTTTCAATGATGATACCGTTTGTTAAAGGCTGGACTTCACTGGTAGAAAGTTCCGCAATCGGAGCCATTGCAGCTTTTGTGGCGGCTGTGGTTAAAGGCCGCATGACTTTTAAAGTGTTTGATACCTCGCTTAAAAATACCCTTGGTATTACCTGTATGTTTATGTGGATCATACTCGCGGCTCTGGCGTTTGGCGCGGTATTCGATGGCCTCGGGGCTGTTAAGGCGATTGAAAGTCTGTTTACTGAAAAGCTTGGTTTGTCGCCATGGATGATTCTGATTTTAATGCAGCTGAGCTTTATAGCGATGGGTACGTTTCTAGACGACACAGCGATGCTTGTTATTGTAGCGCCGCTGTATATTCCATTGGTGGGTGCATTGGGGTTTGATCTGATCTGGTATGGTGTGCTTTATACCATTACCACCCAGGTTGCCTACATGACACCACCATTCGGCTACAACCTGTTTTTAATGCGTGCCATGTCACCACCGGAAATAACGCTTGGCGATATCTATCGCTCAATCATTCCGTTTGTTCTGGTGATGGTGCTGGCGCTCACTCTCGTCATGGTGTTTCCGAAAATTGCACTGTGGCTGCCGGAAACCGTCTACGGCAAATAGAGGCGGTAAACAGTCAACAGAGAGGAATTTGCAATGACTGACCGACGTTCGTTTATCAAAAAGGCCGCAGTGGCGCTTCCTGCTGCCGGTGCACTTGCGGCTCCGGCAATAGCGCAATCGAAAATCAAATGGCGCCTGCAAACCTATGCCGGTACCGCGCTGGCCGAGCACGTAGTTAAGCCCGCTATCGATAAGTTTAATAAAATCGCCGGCGACGAAATGGAAATTGAGCTTTTCTTTGCAGACCAGCTGGTGCCAACCGGTGAGTTGTTTCAGGCACTGCAGCGCGGCACCATTGATGCCGTTCAGTCAGATGACGACTCGATGGCATCGCCGACTGAAGTAACAGTATTCGGCGGCTACTTTCCGTTTGGCAGTCGTTACTCACTGGATGTACCGGTGTTGTTTAACCAGTATGGTCTTAACGAGATATGGGATGAGGAATACAGCAAGGTTGGAGTAAAGCACATATCAGCCGGTGCCTGGGATCCATGCCACTTTGCCACCAAAGACCCCATCAATTCACTGGCTGATCTTAAAGGCAAGCGAGTGTTTACGTTCCCGACTGCAGGTCGCTTTCTGTCGCAGTTTGGCGTGGTGCCGGTAACATTGCCATGGGAAGATATTGAAGTTGCGGTGCAGACCGGTGAACTCGACGGCATTGCCTGGTCCGGTATTACAGAAGACTATACCGTTGGCTGGGCAGATGTGACCGACTACTTCCTCACCAATAATATTTCCGGTGCGTGGATTGGACACTTCTTTGCCAATATGGAGCGTTGGGAAGAACTGCCTGAACACCTTAAAGAATTGCTCACCGTGTGCATGGAGCAGAGTCATTATTATCGCCAGTGGTGGTACTGGGGCGGTGAAGCCGATCTTCGCGTCAACGGCGACAAAATGAAGCTTACTACAATCCCTGATGATGAGTGGGCGCAGGTAGAAACCGCGGCGGTTAAGTTCTGGGACGAGATAGCCGCCGAATCAGAAACCAAAAAGAAAGTTGTTGATATCTTCCGCAAGTACAACGACGACATGCAAAAAGCCGGACGCCCATATCGTTACGGCTAAATGATGTATTGGTGTCCCGTGCCACACACATCGTTTAGCGTGTGGCGCGTGACCTAATATAAACAAGACCCTCCCGCTTGCGAGAGGGTCGGCTTCTATGCGCCGGGGAGGGCTCTCCCGATTGGCTTGTGCTCAATTAAAACCGATACCATTTAGTTGTTACCAGGAAGAACCATGCAAGGTTTACTAGACCTGAAAGAACTCAAATCAGCTGCTGAAGAAGGTACCATCGATACGGTGCTGGTTTGTCTTGTTGATATGCAGGGCCGTTTGATGGGCAAGCGCTTCCATGTGTCTGCGTTTCTCGACAGTGCGTGGCAGGAGACCCATTGTTGCAACTATCTGCTGGCCACCGATCTTGAGATGGGTACACCTGATGGTTACGCCTCGACCAGTTGGGAGTCGGGCTACGGTGATTACATCATGAAGCCGGATCTTGCAACGCTGCGGGTGTTGCCATGGCTCGAAGCGACCGCGCTGGTGCTGTGCGATATTCTTGATCACCATACCCAAAAACCGGTAGCACATTCTCCGCGGGCAGTACTGAAACACCAGATAGAACGCTTACAGAAGCTTGGCTACAGCGCCATGATGGCAACAGAGCTTGAGTTTTTTCTGTTTAAAGGCTCACTCGCCGAGCTTGCCGCCGGGCACTACATGAACCTTGAGCCCATAAGCGGCTATAACGAGGACTACCATATTCTGCAAACCACCAAGGAAGAATCGATTATGCGTCGCCTGCGCAACGGTTTGTACGGTGCGGGTATTCCGGTTGAAAACTCCAAAGGTGAAGCAGAGGTCGGTCAGGAAGAACTGAACATTAAGTACAGTGAAGCACTTACCTGTGCCGATCACCACACCATCGCCAAACAGGCAACCAAAGAAATTGCCTGGCAACAGGAGCACTCTGCAACGTTTTTACCCAAGTGGCACAGTGAGCGTGTAGGCAGCGCCAGTCATATTCATATGTCGCTGTGGAAGGACGGTGAAAACGCATTTTTCGACAGCAGCGGTGAGTACGGAATGTCAGAACTCATGCGGCATTTTATGGCCGGCATTATTCACTATGCTCCGGAATATACGGTTTTTCTGGCGCCGTATATCAATTCGTATAAAAGATTTATGAAAGGTACCTTCGCCCCGACCAAAACTGCCTGGTCGGTCGACAACCGCACCGCGGGTTTCAGGCTGTGTGGCGACGGTACCAAATCGGTAAGGGTGGAATGTCGTATACCCGGTTCCGATGTAAACCCCTATCTGGCCCAGGCTGCGTTGCTTGCGGCAGGAATAAAGGGCATTGAAAATAAAATGTCGCTGGCAGATGCCGCCACCGGTGATCTGTACAACGACGACTCAGTGCCGGAAATTCCACATACCCTGCGTGCGGCCATCGAACTGTTTCGACAATCCGATCTGCTTAAAGAGGCCATGGGTGAGGAAGTGGTGGCACACTACACCCGATGTGCCGAGTGGGAGCAGCAGTGTTTTGACAGCGCGGTCACGCAGTGGGAACTTGCCCGCGGCTTCGAACGCGCCTGATGACTTACCGGCATAACGGATAACTATGGTTGTTTTATTGTAAAGCTGCCAGACTACGAAAATCACAACGTTAAGAATTGACTACCATGACATTAACCGGCAACTGGTCGTACCCCACAAGCATTAAATTCGGTGCAGGAAGAATCAGTGAAATCGCTGAAGCCTGTCAAAGCGCTGGTATTAAAAAGCCATTGTTGGTGACCGATCGCGGGCTGGCCGACATGGACATCACGCAGCGCACGCTTGATCTGCTTGAAGCGGGAGGGCTTGGCAGGGCAATGTTTTCCGAAGTCGATCCCAACCCGAATGATAAAAACGCTGATGAAGGCGTGAAGTTTTATCGTGAAGGTGGCTTTGACGGCGTGGTGGCGTTTGGCGGTGGCTCCGGTCTTGATCTTGGTAAGGTCATCGCGTTCATGGCCGGGCAGTCACGACCAATCTGGGACTTTGAAGATATTGGTGACTGGTGGACACGCGCCAATGCCGATGCTATTGCACCGGTAATTGCTGTGCCGACTACCGCAGGCACCGGCTCTGAAGTCGGGCGTGCCAGTGTTATTTCCAACACCGATTCGGCTGAAAAGAAAATTATATTTCATCCGAAAATGTTACCGGTGACAGTAATCTGCGACCCGGAGTTAACCGTTGGTATGCCAAAATTTGTCACAGCCGGCACCGGCCTTGATGCATTTGCACATTGCGTTGAAGCTTATTCCAGCCCGCACTACCATCCGATGAGTCAGGGCATTGCTTTGGAGGGAATGCGACTGGTGAAAGACAACCTGCCAACCGCCTATAAAAACGGCAACGATATTAATGCACGCGCTAATATGATGAGTGCGGCTTCAATGGGTGCCACGGCGTTTCAAAAAGGACTGGGTGCCATTCATGCGTTAAGTCACCCGGTTGGTGCAGTACACCATACGCATCACGGCACCACTAACGCGGTGTTTATGCCTTCAGTGCTAAAGTTTAATGCACCACAGATACGTGAGCGCTTTGATGGCGTTGCCGCCTACCTGGGGATAGATGGCGGGTTTGATGGTTTCTGTCAGTTTGTCGATGAATTCAATGCATCGTTCGCTATACCAAAAACGCTTAATGAACTTGGGGTGAAAGACCCCAATATTGATGCACTGGTCGACTCGGCACTGCGTGACCCGAGTGTGGGTGGCAATCCGGTGGCGATGACTGCAGAAAACACCCGTGCGCTATACGAATCTGTGATCTAGTTAATCTGTGATCTAATTTGAGAGCCTCTGGTCGTTATTTGGTCACACCGCCAACGGTTCGCAGTCCTGTGGGCAGGCCTGCGATAAGTTCGATAATGTCACCGTTACGAAACACCTTAATGGCATAGGTTTCGTTTGCCTGTAGTTCGATAGTGGACTGTTGTACCAATTCGAAGTCGTGCGGTGTATTGCAGACCAGTCCGTTAATCTCAAGTATCAGGTCACCACCAAGCAACATTGACTGTCCTTCAACGTCAGCCTGCACGGTGCCGGGCGTCAGGCCGGCGTTAGCAGCCACACTGTCTGCCACAACGCGCTGCACCAGCAGGCCGGTTTGTGGAAAGTTTAATGCGCGGGCGACGCGTTCGTTGAGAATAACTCCTTCAAAACCTGCAAGCACCCCGGAACTGTTGAGCAGTGCTTCCTTTGCAGTATTAATAGCCGTGGCAAACCCGATGCCGTCAAAGCCGCCGCTTTTGGAAAGAATAAAGCTGACAATACCGATCACCTCGCCTTTGGTGTTAAACATAGGTCCGCCCGAATTACCCGTGTTGATAGCGGTATCGGTCTGAAGAAATTCTATCGGTGTGCCGGCAGCCATTAGTCCGCGATTCATACGACCGGACAAATGGCCAACGCTAAGCGTTTGCGAAATACCGAACGGTGAACCGATAATAAACACCCGGCTGCCTATACGTGTTTCGTCGGAGTCGGCAAGCGTGGCTTCAACCGGATTTGGCGGGGTGCCGCGAAGCTTTAGCAGTGCAACATCACTGGCTTCAACCGAAGATACAATATCTGCCCGAATGCGTGTGCCGTCGGTAAACTGTACTTCAATAACGCTGGCATCGTCGACAACATGGGCTGCAGTTAAGATCTGGTTGTCTTCAATAAGCACCCCGGAGCCGACACCCTGGCTGCTGCGCGGCTGGCCTTTTGAAATTTGTATTGAAGCCGTGTAAACGGTAACTACCGAGTCTGCGTTTGCTTCGTAAAGGTCTGCAAAATCTACATCCTTTGCGACCGCGAGTGATGTAGCAAACAAAAGTATCGAGAATATAAGTGTTTTCATGCCGCCCCCTGTTAGTAATAACAGACAGGCCCGGTTATTCAGAGTTCCTGAATAACCGCAGTTCAGGCAACAGCGACAGTTTAAAGTGCACAGGCGCGTGCATGCATGGCAGGGTCGACATTGCCACCTGATACCACGCATATTACTGTGTCGGTTTGCAGTTGTTCTTTGCGAAACAGTGCTGCAGCCAGTGCAACCGCACCACCGGGTTCTGCTACCAGTTTCAATGTGCCCGCGGCAACCTTGATGGCCTCGAGAGCTTCATTGTCTGTCACTGTCATGCCGGCACCACAGTGTTGTTGTAGTACGGGAAAAGTCAGCTCACCGGGTGAAGGTGTCACAATCGCATCGCATATCGACGTTTCACTGGTATTAACCGTTTCACGTTGGTTTGAAATCAGTGACCGAACCACATCGTCGTAGTGTTCAGGTTCTACCGGATGTACTGTAAGACCGGGGGCCTTGTCGGCAAGTGCCAGCGCTATACCTGAAGTTAAGCCGCCACCGCCACAACACACCAGTACCTGTGCGTTGGTAATATCACGAAGCGCTGCCTGTTCGGCAATTTCAAGTCCACAGGTACCTTGTCCGGCAATTACCTGTGTGTTGTCGTAAGGTTTGATCAGCACGCAACCGCGCTCATTGGCAAGTGCCTGACCAATCGCTTCACGGTCTTCACCGCCGGCGCGGTCGTAGGTGATTACTTCAGCGCCATACCTGCGGGTGTTTTCAAGCTTAAGCGCGGGTGCGTCTTCGGGCATGATAATAGTGGACTTGATGTTATGTCTGGCTGCAGCGTAAGCCACTGCCTGCGCATGGTTGCCGGAAGAGAAGGCCAGTACTCCGTTGGCTTTTTCTGCATCGGTCAGTGACGATACCGCAGACCACGCACCGCGAAACTTAAATGCACCGGTTATCTGCAGGCATTCCGCTTTAACCAGTACACGCCTGCCGGCAAGCTCGTTAAGCAGCGGGCTTTCAAGTAGCGGGGTTTTAGTGACAACACCGGCTAATCGCTCACTGGCGGCGATAACGTCTTTGATTTCTGGAATGCGATTGAAGTCTGCAGGCATGGTGTGACTCGTCTGTTTGATTCAGTTAAACAGTGATTATGTTCATGTTAACTGTTGCTGTGGATTGATGCGACGTAAATACGGTGAATCTTGTTTATCATTACACTACGCCTACTTAATTCTACCTTCAGGAGTAACTGTGTCTGAAAACGATTCAACCCATCTGTCTGCCGCGAGTACCCGTCGTAACATTGCCTGCATTGGTGAATGTATGGTGGAGCTTCGTGCCAGTGGTGAGTCTAAAAGCGGTGAGTCGCAATATGACTCTGCGTTTGCCGGTGACACGCTGAATACTGCAATTTATCTGGCGCGCTCAAAACTGCATCAGGTGCAATATGTCACGGTGGTCGGTAACGATACGCTTTCACAGCGCATGGTAGAGGCGTGGCAGAAAGAGGGGATCGATACCAGTCTGGTCGTGCGTCATGAAAGTCGTCTGCCCGGTCTGTATATGATTGAAAATGACAGCACCGGAGAGCGAACGTTTCAATACTGGCGGTCGATGTCAGCGGCGCGTACGTTGTTTTTACCGGAGTCGCAGTTAAACCCGCAAATGCTGACGCAGGCAGATGCTATCTACACCAGTGGTATTACGCTTGCCATCATGCACCCCGATGCGCGCGAAGCGCTGATTGAGTTTCTCACTACGTTTCGCAACAACGGTGGCGTAGTTGCGTTCGATTCCAATTACCGGCCGGCGCTGTGGGAAGACATCAACACCGCGCGGCAGACTATCGATCGCATGTGGTCGGTCGCCACCCACGGGTTTCCGTCACTCGATGATGAGCAGGCGCTGTACGGCGACACCACTGAAGAGGCGGTAGTGGCCAGACTTTCGGCGTGTGAAATGACCGAAATGCTGCTGAAGCGCGGGAGTCTTGGGCCGCGTCTGTTTTCCGCCTGCGAAGAACTCCAGCCCGCAACACTGGGCACGGCCGATCGGGTAGTCGACACCACCGGGGCCGGCGACAGTTTTAACGCCGGATATCTGGCTCACCGGCTGTCCGGAACCAGTATGGCAGAGGCTGCCAGCCTCGCGCACCGCCTGGCATTGCAGGTAATTGCGCATCCGGGTGCCATTTTGCCCCCATAGTCTTTTATAATTGTGCAAGCTGAAATATACTAAAACGTTATAGTGAGATAATTCATCCCATTAGTGGGAAAATGGAAAGTCAGCATGCAGAATCGAAACGACGAACTCACCATACGCAGCCTCAGGGCTCTGATTGTCCTGGAAGAGGTGGTATCACACTCGACCCCGGTGACCGCTTTTGTGATCGGAAAGAATGTTGATCTTCCGAAGCAAACATTGCATCGGATACTTACCACGCTGACGCAGGCGGGGTTTCTGCAGAAAGAAATCGACAGCGTTTCCTATACGCCCGGCCCGCGTCTGAAGCGTTTTTCGGTGGGTATATTGTCGTCCGGCAGTGGTCGCGAAGTGCGCATGGCCATATTGAACAGCCTGGCGCGTGATCTTGGCGAAACCTGCAACCTGGCAATACCCTCCGACGACGGCATGGTCTACCTCGAACGGGTCGAGACGCACTGGCCGCTGCGGGTTGAGTTTCCTATTGGTTCGACCGTGCCGTTTCACTGCACAGCCAGTGGCAAGCTGTATCTGAGCTCACTGTCGCCGTCGAAAATGAAGCGCATGATCAACTCGCTGCACCTTGAGCAGCACACCGTTAACACCCGCACCGATCCCCAGTCGCTGCTTGCCGATGTGAAGCGGGTGCGGGCGCAGGGCTATTCCGAAGACGATCAGGAATTCATCCACGGCATGCTCGCAGTGGCGGTGCCGGTACTGAATTCAGAGGGCAAGCTGATGTCGACGCTCGCGGTGCAGGGGCCTTCGGCCAGGCTCACCATGGACGTGGCGCGAGGCCATATTGAACGCCTGCGACGAGCCGCCGCAGATTTGTCGGCAGTGATTTGTGAGTCCGCTGAAGAAGACGAAGCAGAGACGGTTTAGGAGTATGCGCGGCACACCTGAAGCTGGTCGCAACAGCGCACGATAATTACCCTCCCGCTCGCGGGAGGGTCGGAGCCTAAGCGACGGGGAGGGCGTTCGTCGCAGCTCTCTCTCCATCATCGCAGCGTTTTCCTGCACCCCTCA
>CAYZVB010000230.1:7575-9063 GCA_964481315.1 uncultured Granulosicoccaceae bacterium | reverse complement strand
TCCTTTGCCTAATCATTTGCATGTGCCGTGGACACTCAAAGCGCTCGCAGCCGGTAAACACGTACTGTGTGAGAAACCCGTAGGGTTAAATACTGCCGAAGCCGTTCAATTGCGTGATGCGGCAGCTGCCACACCGGAACTGATTGTCATGGAGGCGTTTATGTATCGTTTTCATCCACAGTGGCAAACGGCAAAGCAGTGGATAGATGAAAAGCTGATCGGTGAGTTGTTATCGGTCAATACCGTTTTTTCGTATTTCAACAACGATCCCGACAACATTCGAAATATGTCCGGCATTGGTGGTGGCGGATTGATGGATATTGGCTGTTATCCAATTTCCCAGGCACGTTTTCTGTTTGACCGTGAACCCGTGCGGGTTGTTGCTTCACTCGATATTGATCCGGATTTTCAGGTCGACAGAGTGGCCAGCGCCATAATGGATTTTGATGGCAGGATGGCGACTTTTACCTGCTCAACGCAAATGCATCCGTATCAGCGGGTTAATATTATGGGTACCAACGGACGCATCGAAATTGAAATTCCGGTCAACACACTCCCCGATAAACCGGCAAAGCTGTGGCTTGAAAGCGGTGATCAACGCGCAGAGGAGTTTGTTATGCCGGTGTGCGATCAATACACCCTGCAGGCAGATGCGATGGCCGCTGCGATTCTCGACGGCGAGGCATTACCTGTATCACTCGACGATGCAGTCAATAACATGCGGGTGATTGAAGCTGTTGTTGACAGTCATCACAGCAGAGCCTGGGTTACTTTGTAGTGCGACTTTTTCGCAGGTGCATCGCTTTTGTAGTGGCGTTGCTATGTTTGCTGTTGTTGGTAACCGGTTGTCAGATGGTTCGACATTCGAGCGGCCCGGTACTGGCAGAACCAGTCACCGGGAGCCTTCGACTGGCAACTTACAATGTTCACTATATCTGGCTTTCCCGCGACGATGTCACCTGGGGAACCGGTCACTGGGAGCAACGCAGGGGCCCGCTCGATGCAGCTTTCAAGTCACTCGACGCAGACATCGTGGCGTTTCAGGAAATGGAGAGTTTTGCCGGCGGTAATGCCGATAACGTTAACCTTGCGCGTGACTGGCTAAGCAGTAACAACCCGGACTATTCGGTTGCAGCGATTGGTCCGTGGCAATCTTTTCCATCAACGCAGCCGGTGTTTTACCGTCATGATTTGTATGGCGTTAGTGATCAGGGCTGGTTCTTTTTCTCCGAAACCCCTGATGTCATTTACTCGCGAACGTTTAACGGTTCATATCCGGCATTTGCTTCATGGGTAAAGTTTGTCAATTTACAAACATCCAGCCCCTTTTATGTGGTTAACCTGCATACTGACTACGCCAGTCTGGAAAACAGAAGCCGTTCTATCGAACTGGTGGCGCAAAGAATCAGCCCGTGGGTGGCTGAGGGAAGCGCCGTGTTTGTGGCGGGTGACTTCAATGCCCGCGCCGGTTCCGGTTTGCACCGCACG
>CAYZVB010000230.1:0-7565 GCA_964481315.1 uncultured Granulosicoccaceae bacterium | reverse complement strand
ACCACATAGCGCATACCACCAATGCTGTGCCAGTCAACAAGCCGGTGGTGGTACGGGAAAAGTTCGGTACGGTCTGGCCCACCGATCATTACCCGGTGGTGGCAGATTTTATGTTGCAGCCTTAATGCGGCGTGACACACGAGCAGCCACACTACATTTTGGCTGCCGCGCCATTTAGATGAAACAGTCGGATTTATTCAACAAGTTTTGTCGTCCTTCTGATGGCAGCGCGATACAATCAGGCGACTTCAGCGATGGTAAACAGCATGAGTAACGTCCGGATCGCACCGTCAATTCTTTCTGCCGACTTTGCAAGGCTCGGAGAAGAGGTGCGTGCAATTGATGAAGCGGGTGCCGACTGGATTCATGTCGATGTAATGGACGGGCATTTTGTGCCCAATATTACGATTGGCGCCGGGGTGGTTAAGGCGTTGCGCCCGCATACCAGCAAGGTAATGGATGTGCATCTGATGATTGCACCGTGTGATGCCTATCTGGCTGACTTTGCCGAAGCCGGCGCCGATATCATCACGGTACATGCCGAGGCCGGCCTGCATCTGGATCGTTCGTTACAGGCAATCAGACAACTCGGGGTTAAGGCCGGTGTATCACTGAATCCGTCAACACCCGAAACGGTTCTGGAATATGTGATGGATCGCGTCGACCTGATACTGGTGATGTCAGTTAACCCGGGGTTTGGCGGTCAGTCGTTCATTACCTCGCAGCTTAAGAAAATAGAACGTATTCGTTCCATGATTGGTGATCGACCCATTGATCTGGAAGTTGACGGTGGCGTCAAGGCCGACAACGCCGCACAGGTGATTGCTGCAGGTGCTGATGTGCTGGTGGCGGGGTCTGCGGTATTTGCCGATGGCAACGCCGGCAACTATCGTCGTAACATCGACGCGCTGCGTCCGTAACTGCCATGGCTTTTGACTGGAAGAATATTCGCACTGTGGTTTGGGACCTTGATGGTACGCTGGTCGACAGCGCTGAAGATATTGCCACTGCCGTGAACCTGGTCCTTACCGACAACAACCTGAGTACACTAACAGTGGCTCAGGTGCGGCAGATGATCGGTAACGGTGCAGCAAAGTTGCTTGATCGTGCATTTGAGGCAGCTAACGGCTCACAGGGGTGTGACCGCGACGCAGCCTACCAGCGTTTTCTAACGCACTATGAAAAGCACTGTTGCGACAATACCGCCTTTTACCCGGGTATTGCCAATGTCGTTTCAACGTGTGCCGAAAAGGGTATAACGCAGGGTGTTTGCACCAATAAACCGCATCGCATGGCGGAGCTTATACTTTCGCATCTGCAAATCCGCAGCTGCTTCTCGTCGGTGATTGGCGGTGACTCAACCGAATTCAGAAAGCCGCACGCGCAGCCGTTGCTTACCTGCATGGAGCAACTTAATGCCAGTGCAGGGCAGACTCTAATGATTGGAGATTCGGCTGCTGATGTAGGTGTTGCCAGAGCGGCCGGTGTGGCAGTGGCGGTATTGCCGTGGGGCTACACGCCAACCGGCGCCGCAGATCTTGGTGCCGATGTGGTCATTGAAGATGCGGCAGCACTGCTACAGGTGCTGCCGGTATAGTGCTACCAAACGCTGGTGAACGCGACAACGTCGTGTTTAAAAAACACCCGGAAAGTTCCATAGTCCCATACTTCAGAACCGGAAGTGCCCGGCAGTTTGCTGGGTGGGGTGCCGATGGTTGCCAGCACTTCCTGCTTTGACGTGCCTTTCACCGGTACCGGGCGATCCGGGTAAGTCGGCGCAGGGTTGGTCGCTGTGCCACTGATATAAGCACCGCGCGTTGCGACGGTTTCATCGGTCGTCACATCGTTGCCAATCGCGAAAGATACTTTTCGTCGCTGCGGTTTAACTGCAGGCAGTTTTATCGGGCGATATTCCGGCGTGGTATCAGCATTGGCGCTGGCGCTGACTTCGAGCATATCTGCCGGATCTGCTGTCAGCACCGGCTCGTTCAGTTCAGGCATTGGTACATCCTTCGTGAACAGCGGTTTTTCCGTGGTCTGCGAGCAGCCTGCAACAAGTGCGGAAGTGATGCCTGCAATCAGCAGTATTCGGTTAGCCATGGAGTTTCTCGCCCTTTCAGGAACAAATGGTTTCTGACACTAAGATCGTCAGCAAACTGTCATTCTTTAAGGTGAGATTCGTTTGGCAGGGCGGAAAATGCAGGTTTAATTGATAAAAATCAGAAGGTTAGTGTCGAATGACTTCGAAAGTAAATTTCCCGCGGGTGAACTGAAAGCGCTGTTGCAGCGGCGTTTCAAAGAATTACCGGGCAGGTCTGAGCAGCAGGGTCTGAATGGCGCGGCCGACACTGCCATTGCGGTCAAACAGATGCGCATCCGACATACCGATACTGTTCGGTTCCCAGTAGCCTGCCGCGTCGGTACCAAGCCAGTCGCCTACCGGGTCACGATGACACAGGATTGTGAGATCCGGATTCATAAAATTCACCTCTGTCGGGTCGGCGTTACGGCCGAAGGCATTGCCGCAATCGGCCAGCGGACACAGGCGTTGAAAAGGCGAGGGCGTTTCGGTATCGAGCAGCGGGACGGTTTTCATCCAGGCGACAGTCGGCCCGGGTAAATGGTCGTGCCCCGGCGGGTACTTTACGGTCACACCATCGCCGTTAAAGGCGGGTTGATCATGCAGAGTCTGCTGAATAGGAAACAGTCCGGTTTCGGCGTCATCCGGATTAAGTACCTCGCGTCGGTGCGTGGGTAATGATTGTTGCGGTTGCTCTGTCATATGCAGTGCGCTGGCAGTGACACAGGTTTTGTTGTTCTGGTCTATCAGTTCGGCGCTGCTCAGTGTGACGGTTCGGCCCTGCCTGTCGATGCGTGCTGAAATTCTAAAGCCTGAAAATGGAACCGGACGGGTCAGATTAACCGTGAGTCGGGTCAGCCGCTGTTCTGTGACTATCGCTTCAAGCGCGCGTGCAATCAGTCCGGTTGGCGGGCCTGCATGGCAATGATCGACGTGCCACGGACCCCGGGTGTGATCAGTTGGTGCAAACCATTCGTTGTCTGCCGTGGTAAAGAAGCAATTCATACGTGACACCGGAAACGCAGGTAGTTAATCACTTACGCCTTTTGACTTTTAATTCTTGAGATCACCTCGTCCATTTCCGAACTGAGGCGCTCACTTGCCGGTGGTGTTGAGAGCTTCATTTGCCTGAGATGCTGCAGCACAATTTTCGCGACCAGCAAGCGCATGTTGAGCTTGTCGTCGGCGGGGATCACTGCCCACCGTGCTTCTTTGCTTGCAGTGGCATTAATGCAATCTTCAAACGCACCCATGTAGTCGTTCCAGTGCTCGCGTTCTTCAACATCGGCGAATGAGAATTTCCAGTGTTTTTCGGGGTTTTCGAGTCTGGCTAACAGCCGCTGTCCCTGTTCTTCATGAGAGACATTCAGGAAAAACTTAAGCACGTTTATGCCGTTGGCGGTGGCGTAGGATTCGAAGTTACGGATTTCCTCGAAGCGGCTTTCGAACACGGCGTCGGTATCACCAGTGAGTTCTTTGGGCAGGCGCTGATAGCGGGTGAGAATTTCGGGGTGCACGCGAACCACCAGCACTTCTTCATAGTACGAGCGGTTAAAGACGCCAATACGACCGCGCTCGGGCATGCGTTGAATTACTCGCCACAGATAGCCGTGGTCAAGCTCTTCTTCACTGGGTTTTTTAAAAGAATATACCTGTACGCCCGCCGGGTTAACGCCGGTTAGCAGTCGTCTAATGGTGCCGTCTTTGCCTGCTGCATCCATTGCCTGAAACACCAGCAACAAACCGTAGCGGTTCTGCGCGTGCATGAGTGCCTGCAGCTCATCGATTTCACTGACAATGGCTTTTAACTGTTTGCGGTAATCTTTTTTAGACTCGTAGATCGGGTCGATTCTGGTGCTGGTGTCGGCCAGAGAAAACGGGCGGCTGCCGTCATACAACAACGTGTCGGTGTCGGATGCTGAATTTTTCCTGCCCATGGTGTCTCGCCGGTATCGCTTGATTAACGTGTCGCGATATTAGCATATTGGCGGAACTCAACGACTATACTGTGGGGCAGGTGATACAGGCGATATTTGTATGAAAAAATTGGTGCATGTCGGCAGCGTGACGTTAGTACTTACCGCGTTGACAGGTTGCAGTCTGCTTGATCGCTCTACGGACAATTCTGCAGTGCCGGTTGAATCCGAACCTGAGCCTGCACCTGTTGCCGAAGTGCTGGAGCACACCGTGCTGCACAAGGCAGACTACAACCTTGATGACAGAGAGACGTTTAAAACCTTTCTGGCGATTGACAACCTTAGCGACTATCAACGCGAACTGGCTCAGATGTCTGTTGAAGTTCCGAAACCGGTGGACTTCTCCAGTCAGCGGGTGGTGGCGTTAACGATGGGATCGCAACCTGCCGGTGGTTATGCAGTGGGCGTTAGCAGTGTTGCCGGATATCCGGATAAAGTTGTGGTGACCGTTGAATTGAAGTCGCCCGGTGCAGGTTGTAATAATACAACTGCTATCAGTAACCCGTACGAGTTTGCTCTTGTGCCTTCAGCGCTACCTGTCGAGTTTGTTGAAACGGCAGTAACGCAGGACTGTTAATTTTGTGGAATGCGGCCCGCCCAAAGACCGGCCGCAAAGGCCCGGTCTTAAGAGGTTGCCAGCGATTTTACGAGTGCAGTGTTAACCGATGGCATGTCCCGGTAAGCACGGTTTACCGCCGAGCAAACAGCCATTAACGAAGCGTACACAATGTTCGAGTGCAGCCCTGCACCGTAACAGGTTTCGTGAGTGTCGCTGATTTGAATTTCAACATAGCAGGCCGACTGCGCTTCTGAGCCTTTGCCGGTGGCATGCTGGTGGTAGTCAACCACTTTAAACTTCATACCGAACTCACCGATCAGGCTGTTAATAAAAGCGTCTATCGGACCGTTACCGCTGCCGGTGATTTTTCGACTTTCACCGTGGTACTCAACAACAGCTTCGATAGCACGATGTGAGTCATCGTGATTTTCTGCTTCAGTATGGTGCTCGATAAACTTCAATGGCACTGTAGATTGCAGAAACTCGGTGTTGAATGCCTGCCAGATATGATCGGATTCTATTTCTTTGCCGGTGTCATCACTGATGCCCTGTATCACCTTGCTAAATTCCATTTGCAGACGACGCGGCAGTTCGAGGCCGTGATCCTTTTCCATAATAAAGGCTATACCGCCTTTGCCGGACTGGCTGTTAACTCTAATTACTGCTTCGTAGCTGCGACCGACATCGGCCGGGTCAATAGGCAGATACGGTACATCCCATACCGGGTTGTTTGAATCTTTGCGCGCCTGCAAGCCTTTCTTGATGGCATCCTGGTGTGAACCTGAAAAGGCAGTGAACACCAGTTCTCCCGCATACGGATGGCGCGGATGTACAGGCAGTTTGTTGCAGTGTTCTGTGGTACGCATAACTTCGAAAATGTCTGAAAAGTCGAGGTTGCTTTCAACACCCTGGCTAAACAGGTTGAGCGCCAGTGTCACAATATCAACGTTGCCGGTACGCTCGCCATTGCCAAACAGTGTACCTTCGACACGATCAGCGCCCGCCATCAGCCCCAGTTCGGTGGCGGCGACAGCACAGCCGCGATCATTGTGCGGGTGCAGGCTGATCTCGACGCTGTCGCGACGACTGACGTTGCGACAGAACCATTCGATCTGATCGGCATAAATGTTGGGGGTCGACATTTCGACCGTAGCCGGCAGATTCAGAATCATTTTGTTCGATGCGGTGGGCTGCCAGACATCCATGACGGCCTCACAGACTTCTACCGCATAGTCGAGTTCGGTACCGGTAAAGCTTTCAGGTGAGTATTGGTATTTCCAGTTGGTGCCGGAGTATCTCGCCACACAGTCTGCGACATACTTTGCACCTTCAACGGCGATGTTTTTGACACCCTCGCGATCCATCTTGAACACAACTTCGCGTTGCGCAGTCGAGGTTGAGTTATACAGATGCAAAATCGCGTTTTTGCAGCCTTCCAGGGATTGAAATGTTTTTTCGATCAGCTCCGGTCGCGCCTGTGTGAGTACCTGCAGCGTGACATCTTCCGGTACCAGGTCGTTGTCGATCAGGTAACGGACAAAGTCGAAATCTGTTTGAGAGGCAGCAGGAAAACCGATTTCGATTTCCTTGAAACCAATGTTCAGCAACATTTTGTACATGCGCAGCTTGCGCTCGTTGCCCATTGGTTCAATCAGAGCCTGATTGCCGTCGCGCAAATCAACACTGCACCACGACGGGGCTTTGTCGATCACCTGGTCGGGCCATTGTCGGTTTGGCAGATCGATTCGCGGGAAGGCGCGGTACTTGGTTGCAGGATTAAATTTCATGATGTTTGCTCCACTCGCAGACAGTTGCTGTGTCTGCAGAATATTCCTGTATTGAGGAAGCGCCGCGAGGTTTCACGTAGCTATGGCTGGCTGCGTTGCCAGTAGAAATAGCGGAGAAATTTTCAGGGGAAGTGAGATGAGACATCTCGGCGCTCAGTTCGTTGCTTGAGGATCGTCGCCAGTGACAGGGACGAAGTGACAGGTAACCCGGAAGCCTTAGGCCGCCGGGTTGATAAGGAGCAGTCGAACGAGCAGTGCGTGTGTCATGGGTAAAGAGTATGCCGGGTGCGAGTGGCAGTCAAGTCAAACTGTGCAAACTGCGGGCCCGGCATCCGATTGACTCGTGGCTAGCGAAGCACTTCGTGCGACCTGGTTTCGCGGCCGGCTGCCCGTTTTTCGCTGCCACTCACCACATGCAGTGCGCCATCAATAATTGCTGCCGCACCACCGTGGCGACCAACCAGCATCGGTTTAAGTGTTCGCCATGAACCGGTTTGCACGTCAAACGCTTCAACGTTTTTGTGTGCGTTGTCGGTAGCACTTGATTCACCGCCGATAATAATCACTTCACTGCTTTGACTGACTGTCATGGTGCCGGCCCGCTGTGTGGGTATGTTGGCGGCGTTGGACCAGCGGTCGGTGGCCATATCGTAGACGTTGGTGCGGCTGACCGTATTGGCAAAAGTCACCGGATGGTTGGTTTTGCGTCCACCGGCTGCAACTAGCTTACCGTTGGCGACACCAATGGTGACGTGGTCGCGTGCATCGGGTGCATTGGCAAGTGCGCGCCAGTTTCCGGTGTTCGGGTCAAATTCGTCAAACCAGTTAACCGCTCCACCCGAGTGTCCTCTGGTGTTGCCGCCGAGCAGGTAGATTTTACCGTTGTAAACCGCAGCGCCGGCGCTTCCACGCTTTCGGTTAGCAGGCAGTTTTGGTCCTTTGCTCCACTTGTTGGTTCGGGTATCGAAGATATAAACGGTGTCGATAACTTTCTCGATCGGATAACAGCACGTGAAAGCCCCGATCACATAGATTTTTTCACCAATTGCTACCGGCTGGAAGTGATGCATTTCAAGTGGTGCATCAGCAACCTTGCGCCAGGTGTTATTGGATGGGTCAAACACTTCTACCGGTCGTTTACCACGCCCACCCATCACATAGAG
>CAYZVB010000229.1:0-9064 GCA_964481315.1 uncultured Granulosicoccaceae bacterium | reverse complement strand
ACGCGGTTGCTGTTGGCGCAGAAAGCGTTTGCGCATACTGCCACTTACGACGCTGCCATTGCCGGCTATTTGCAGTCCGGAACAATTGAGCAGCTACATTTGCAGTTTCTACGTAAGCAGGATTTACGGTACGGTGAAAACCCGCATCAGAATGCTGCGTTTTATCAGGAAATTACACCCCCGGCTCAGTCTATTGCCAGTGCATCTCAATTGCAGGGTAAAGAACTGTCGTTTAATAACATTGCCGATGCCGACGCGGCACTCGAGTGCGTCAAACAGTTTAACGACACTGCCTGTGTCATCGTAAAACATGCCAATCCGTGTGGAGTTGCAATCGCAGAGAGCATTGAGCAGTCATACGAGCTTGCTTATCGCACTGATCCCGTTTCTGCGTTCGGCGGTATAATCGCATTTAACCGGCCGCTAAATGCAGCCACCGCAAAACTCATAGTCGACAGACAGTTTGCAGAAGTCATACTCGCACCTACGGTAGAACCTGACGCACTAACTGTGCTGGGTGAAAAGCCTAACATCCGCGTGTTGAGCATTGGTGACAGCAGCGGTAGCAATGAAAGCGGCAAAGACTATCGTCGTGTAAACGGCGGACTGCTGGTGCAGGACAACGACACACTGGTGGTGGCAGAAGCAGATCTAAAAATTGCCACTACCGCCAGTCCCACAAAAGATCAGTTAAGGGATCTGTTGTTTGCGTGGAAAGTGGTTAAGTTCGTTAAATCCAATGCCATTGTGTTCTGTGATAACGGAGCAACAATCGGTGTTGGTGCCGGTCAAATGAGCAGAGTTTACTCAGCCAAAATCGCATCGATAAAAGCGCAGGATGCCAACCTTAAAGTCGCTGGCAGCGTTATGGCGTCAGATGCGTTTTTTCCGTTCAGAGATACCGTAGATCAGGCTGCCGAACTGGGTGTTAAAGCCATCATACAACCCGGTGGATCAATGCGCGATGATGAATCGATCACCGCCGCCAATGAACATGGTATTTCGATGGTGTTTACCGGTGTGCGGCATTTCAGGCATTAGCACTGAGCCACCCATAGATCTCGGGCTGAAGCAATTGCGCGTGTGAGTTAGTCGTACTTCAGTAGAAGTAGTTAGTAAAGGCGAAGTAGAATGAGCAACTATCGGCGTGCCGCAATCCCTGGCGCAAGTTATTTCTTTACGGTAGTTACTAAACAGCGAAAGCCTGTGTTTAGTAATGAAATAAAAGTCCGGATCTTAAGGGATGCAATGCAGGAAGAAATGATTCGTCGGCCTTTTATCGTAGAAGCAGCAGTAGTATTGCCTGATCACATTCATTGCCTATGGAAATTACCAGCGGGTGATAAAGATTTCTCATCCCGTTGGCGAGAGATCAAGAAATCAGTAAGCAAGCGCGCGGGCACTGTGAAGAACAGTAGAGGTGAAGGTGATCTTTGGCAGCGCAGGTTCTGGGAACACCTAATCAGAGATGAACACGATTGGCGAGTGCATATGGATTACATTCACTTTAACCCTGTCAGGCACGGATACGTTAAAAAACCTTGTGAGTGGCGTTGGTCATCATTTCAACGATGGGTGGATAAAGGTGCCTATGACAGGGACTGGGGAAGTGCCGAACCAGAAGTTATTTCTGGGTTAGATTTCGAGTAGATTTAAGGTGGATGCGCCCCGCTTAACCACCCTACATCACGTTGGGCCTTTTTTGCGGTAGGGTGGATAAGCGGAGCGCATCCACCAGTAAGTACTTACCTAATGCTGCCAAGGTCGGAACTTTCGCCATTGTTTTGTAAAGAAACCACCATTCCAACTTCAAGCGCTTTTTCTGCAAACCATCCGGCATTAGCTTCAAGCGCATAGTCTGACTCAACTGACGACGGATATTTCTGTGTACCCGGCTGCATGGTGAGAATTTCTTTAATGGTTCCATCTGCGGCAATGAACGCGATGTCGAGTGGGATCAGTGTGTTGCGCATGGTAAATGTTCGGACTGCAGTGTCCGGAAAGATAAATAACATACCGCAGTCAGCACCTAAGCTGTTTCTGAACATTAAACCGTAACGTCTGGCACGCTCGGTGTTGGCCACTTCAACAGTTATCTGGCTGCCATTAATGTTTAATGTTGTATTGCCTTTGCAGCCATCTGCCGGTGCGATTGTACTGAAAGTGGTTGATATCAATAATACAATTGCAATAAAAAGTCTTTTGATCATAACTATCCACAGTTTTGTTCAAGCCACTCGATGACGTTGCCGGTTTGCGGTTCGTGACCAGTCCATACATCAAATGAGTTTGCCGCCTGTTCCACTAACATGCCTTTGCCATCGATACACCGGGCAGCGCCCTGCGCTTTGGCCCATTGCAAAAATGACGTAGGCTGTGCAGCGTAGGACAAGTCGTAGCACACGGTATTCTCTGCGATAACTGAAGTATCTTTAACCGGTACGTTCGACGACAAACTGGCCGACGTTGCATTTATCAGTAAGTCGGGTGCACTTTCATATTCGGGGCTGTCTGTCGATGTCACCTGCATGGTATAGATGTCGGCAAACTCTGCAGCCAGTGATTCAGCCCTTGCAACGGTTCGGTTGGCCAGTGTAATTCTGCCTGGTTGTTCTGCGATTATCGGCTCCAGTATGCCGCGTGTTGCGCCACCCGCGCCAAGAATCATAATGTGTCTGTCGCGCATGGGTACCTGTTTATTGCGCACGATATCAGTGACTAACCCAACGCCATCTGAATTGTGACCCAGTAGCGTGTTATCGGGTTGTTTAAATACGGTGTTCACGGCCCGGGCACGCGCAGCTTTATCGGTGAGCGTGTCGCAGCTCTGGAACGCCAGTTCTTTAAACGGTGCTGTCACATTGCACCCTACAGCGCCACCGATAAAAAACTGCTTCAGATCATCGACGAACTGCTCATCGGTCGAAAATATTCTTGTGTAATCGATCTGCAGCCCGAACTGATCGGCAAACTGCTGGTGTATTGGTGGCGATTTACTTTGTGCTACCGGGTTGCCGAAGATGGCAAATTTATCTGTCATTGCAAGTCTTGCCTGAGTAACGAATCTGATTGACACAAACAACAACCTGTTGTTATTCCCGGGTTAAACTTAAGAATGAACCAACAGGGATGTTTTCTGCTGTCTATAAAACATGGTGGTAAACTTGGACTACACCGGTTGCGTACAGCTTATGCTGCGTGTGCTCGGTGGCCCGGTTTACGGAATTTCAAGTTTACACTTATCCCTCCACTCATCACATGGAGTGCCTGTGAAAAACAGTAGTTACCCGGCGACGCGTATGCGGCGCATGCGAAGCGCTGATTTCAGTCGCCGGCTGATGCGCGAGTCAACACTGTCGCCGGACGATTTCATTTATCCGGTGTTTGTTATCGATGGCAGCGGCGAAAGCCATCCGGTACCCAGTATGCCGGGGGTCAGTCGCCTGACAATTGATCTGTTGCTGCGTGAAGCCGAATCGGTGGTGCGCGAAGGCATACCCTGTATGGCGATATTTCCGGTCACACCCGACGATGTTAAAACCGAGCGCGCCGAACAGGCCTTCGACCCCGACGGTCTGGCCCAGCGGGCGGTACGTGCGCTAAAAAAGGAGTTCCCGGAGCTTGGCGTGATGACAGATGTCGCCCTCGACCCCTATACCTCGCACGGGCAGGACGGCTTGATGGATGAAAACGGTTATATCGTCAATGACGAGACCGTCGAGGTATTGGTGCGTCAGGCGCTGTCGCATGCGGATGCCGGGGCCGATATTGTCGGCCCGTCAGATATGATGGACGGGCGCATCGGTGCGATTCGCCAGGCGTTTGAAGAAAACGGGCATACCAACACCAAAATTCTTGCTTATGCGGCCAAGTACGCGTCGGCGTTTTACGGCCCGTTTCGAGATGCTGTTGGCGCTGCTGCAGCACTTGGAAGCGGCAACAAGTTCAGCTATCAGCTCGACCCTGCAAACAGTGACGAGGCCATGCGTGAGATTGCGCTCGACCTCGACGAGGGGGCAGACATGGTCATGGTGAAGCCCGGAATGCCGTATCTGGACATTGTAACCCGTGCCAGACGTGAGTTCGGGGTGCCGGTGTTTGCGTATCAGGTTAGCGGTGAATACGCCATGCTGAAGGCTGCTTCGGCCAACGGCTGGCTGAAAGAACGCGACGTGGCAATGGAAGCCATGATGTGCCTGAAAAGGGCCGGTGCCAACGGCATATTGACTTACTATGCGCGTGATCTGGCGCGCTGGCTGAAAGAGTCCTGACAGCAGACTGGCAAATTCCGCGTTAAACCTGCTGGCGAAATCCCCAGCGTGAACTAAAACTTATGGTTGTCGGCGTATTTTGCGTCGGCCGTTTGCAGTTCACTTCTTAACGGGATTTCAAATGTCAGTTACGCGGCTAAAACAATTAAAAAAATTTCCACGCGCCGGCAGTGCGGTGTCGATAGCGGCTATCGTTGCAATGCCCATGGTAGCAATGCTTAGTGCCTGTGCACCGGCTAAACGTCTGCCGTACGCAGAAATTCAGGTGTCACACACGACCCCGAATCTGTCCATTAGCCGCGATATCGATATGGTGCGACTGGAAGGTGTGCTACAGACGCAGGAACAGGCCAGCCGGGTCGTAATGCAGGCCAGTGACCTTTTCGACGCTTCAATGGTGATCGACAACATCACTATCGACAGTACTGTTGCATCGGCAGACTGGATTGATTCCCTGCTTGCCACTGCCGGGCACATGAAAGAGGTCGATGACTTTTCCGTGACAGCAGTTAACGGTCAGTTGCTGGTTGGCGGCTCGGTCGATTCAGCAGAGCAGGCAGAATCGCTTGCGGGGCTCGCCAGTGATCTGGCCGGGCTTGATCTCGCTGTGACCAGTAATCTTGCCTATCCGCCTTCACCCTACGAACAGATCGACCTGGCTGCAGAGCTTGGCGTTGTACTGCCGACGCCTGCAGAGCTGGTCGAGATAGTAGAACGGCCTGCGGTTGCATTATCTGAGCTGTTTATTGCCGATGAGCTTGTAGCGGAAATTCCTGAGACAGCCACTGAAGCTGCAGCTTTTGAAGTAGTAAACCCCGAAGTAGCAACCCCTGAAGTAGTAAGTGCTGAAGCATTAGCAAATGAAGCAGCAACCATCGAAGTAGCTGGTAGTCCGCTACCAACTGCAGACTTGTTCACTTCAGAGCCCACAATAGAGGCAGCCGGTGTAGAAGTGGCCAAGCCGGTGATCACACCTGCTGAACCGGACCTGCCGGAAGTTACCGCGCCGGAACTGGCTGCAGCCGAAGTGGCCGCCGTTGAGCCTGCTATAACGCCGATTTCAACAACGCTGCAGTCGGTGCCCGTCGCTATCGAGGTTGCTGTCAACGAGCCTGCAGTCAACGAACCGGTATTTGAAATGCAGACAAATGTCGACACCGATGGTGACGGTATTGCTGACAGCGTTGATCAGTGCACAACACGCCCCGGTTATCCGGTAAACAGTGACGGTTGCCAGGTGCTGGAAAGATACCTCGATAACATCGGCTTCACTGATGGCGCAGCGACAATACTGCCGGGCTCTGAATCCGAACTGGATGATATTGCCATGCTGATGCAGAGCCACCCGGCCGCTAAGATTGCCGTAATCACACATGCACTCGATGCCACCGAAGCGCGAAATGCCGAAGCACGTCAGCGCGCATTTCTGGTCACCAGTTACCTGGAAGACCGCGGTGTTGAGCGTGGGCGGGTCTATTCGTTTGCACTGGCACCGGCCATCGGTGTTGGTGATAAAGTGCTGATCAAAGAGATCGACTAAACAGTAGTACCCGGGTTATTCAGCGCGCCGGCAAACATCTGCTGTGTTGTCGGGCGCGCTGCGCTAGTGTACTGAGTGATACAAAGTCTTCAAATGAGAGTTAGCTATTCGGTTCACAGCAAGGCGTAGCGGGCAGGGAATGGCCATAATTTCATGTATCTGGCCCTTTTCAAGCGCTACAACGCAGCTGTGGGCCGAATAGCTAGCTCCCGCAGGGGCGGTTAATCAAAGTGTTCCATAATGACATTCAAAACAAAAAACTCGAATACGTGCGACTAAACTCAATAGAATCAGCCACTTTGATTGATCGACTCATTGAAGAGTTTGTATGACTCAGTACACTAGCTGCCGGCGTTAGGGGAGATACCGTTCACCGCGCCAGGCTGCAGCACTGCGGGATCGTAGGGTTTGCGGTTAAACACCTCTGTCACCATCGGTGCGAAGTGCTCAAGGCTGTGCATGTCGTAGTTGGGGTCGAATGAGGTCTGATCCCATCGTTCGCAAAAATCGACGCACGACTGATAGCACGGGTGATCGCGATACTTTTCTCTTTCAAACTGGTTCCAGCCTTCATAGTGCTGCGCGTAGTAAACCATTTGAAATACACCGTGGTGTTCCACGACCCAGGTGACTTCTTCCCGAACAAAAGGCCGGATAATTTCTGCGGCCATGCGATCGTGGTTTTGCGGTGCCAGACCGTCGCCAATGTCGTGAAGCAGTGCGCCGACTATCCAGTCGGTGTCTGCGCCATCGTTTTCGGCGCGCGTGGCAGACTGCAGGGCGTGCTGCAGTCGGGTAACTTTATAACCACCGATGGTGTCGTGTTCCTGCGAGGCCAGTTCGCGCAGCAGGCGTTCGGCGGTCATGGCAAAAAAACTGTGTTCCTGCTCGCGCAGAAATTCGTAGTCTTCTCTGGTGCCATCTTTCATGGCGGTAAAGCTGACAGTTTTCATAGTCTCTTTGGCGTTTGGTTAAAAACAGTATGAATAGCCTTTAGTGCAGCGTTGTAGTTTAGGGTATTAATTTCGGCGAATAATCGCTTCCAGGCTGAGGGCGATTGACAGCAGCTTTTCATCTTCACCGGTTTTACCCAGTAGCATAAAGCCGACCGGTGCTTCGTCCGGTGCGTTGCACGGAATAGTGATAGCCGGTGCGTTCAGGGTATTGGCAACCGATGTATTTCGCAGCGTGGTGAGATTAACCGCCGCAGAGAGTTCGTCATTCTGGATGAGTTCGGCGATCGGTGGCGCGACAATTGGCACGGTTGGCAGTACCAGCGCGTCTATACCAATACAGCGTTTTTGAGTTGCCTGCTGACATTCAGACCGTCGCTTAACGGTATTAATGTAGTCGGCGGCGGTAAATGACTTGCCGGCGGAGATTCGCTCGCGCACCCACGGGTCGTAGTGATCATGCCGGATATCAAGGTATTGCTGGTGCCACGCATAAGCTTCACCGCCGATCAGGCTGCTGCGGTTAGCGTGGGCCTGATAGTTTTCCAGCTCAGGCAGATTGACTGTTTTGGTGAGAATGCCGCGCTTGCTGAATCGATCGAGCACTGCCTCAAAGGCAGTTGAAACTTCGCCGTCGAGATTTTCAAGCGCGAAACCATCGAGTACGCCAAGCCTGAGGCCAACCTGCGGATACGGCGTGAGTTCGATATGTTCGCCGCCGCTCATGATAGTGTCGAGTACTGAGCAACAGGTGACGGTGTTGGCCATCGGGCCAATCGAGTCGAGCGAAGTAGAAAGCGGTATGCAGCCGCGTTGCGGCACGCGCTCGGCGGTTGGCTTGAAGCCGACAATGCCACACAGTGCGGCCGGTATGCGGGTTGACCCGCCGGTGTCGGTGCCAATGGTGGCTGCAGCCATGGAGTCACTGACTGAAACCGCACCACCCGATGACGAACCGCCGGGTATTCTTCGTGTGCGCCGGTCAAATGGACTGGCAGGGGTACCGAAGTGGGCGTTGATGCCAAGCCCCGAGTAGGCGAATTCGGTCATGTTGGTGCGGCCGATAATAATGAAGCCGGCGCTGCGCAGGCGTTGCACAATAACCGCATCGTGGGTTGCTGCGGGTTCTTTGTCGAGCACATGAGACCCGGCGGTGGTGACCATTCCGGCAACATCGAACAGGTCTTTGATGGAAATCGGGATGCCGGCGAAGGGCGAGCTAAGACGGCCTTCGCGCCGCGCTACATCGACTGCCACTGCTTCGGCTATTGCCCGTTCACGAAACACGCTGGTGAAAGCATTGTTGCCTTCGCCGTTTTCGGCCTCGATATTCTCCAGGCAATGCTGTACCAGTTGCTGGCTGGAAACTTTTTTACGGTTAAGCTTTTGTGCCAGGTCGAGCAGGGTTTTCATTGGCGTAGCGTGGAGTGACGGATGGTCTGGCGAGCATATCGCGTAGTGGTTTGTTTTCACAGCGCATTTTTAATTTTAACGCCGTACCTGCGGAACCGTGTGGCGATCAGATAGATGTTCAGCAGCATATAAACGGTGTGTTTGCGGGGTTGTGATGCGTGAATGAGATTGACACGCTAAGCTATAGGCAGCTTTGTCTCTAACTTCCAAGGATTACCTGTGGCCAGATCACTGACCGGCTCAGAACATGTTCACTCACTGGCACGCGATGTCAGATGGATTGCGGTATTTGTTGCATTTATCTGGCTGGTTTATCTGGCCGATCGCGTTCTGCCGCTGGAAAGCTTTGGACTGATCCCGCGGACATTTAAAGGGCTGGCAGGGATTGTGACGCTGCCGTTTTTGCATGCAGACTGGGCGCACATTATGAGCAACACGGTGCCGCTGGTTGTGCTGTTGCTGCTGCTGGCCGGGTCGAGGGCCAACAGTATCGATATTGTGGTGCTGATTTCAGTGCTGGCCGGCATCGGGCTTTGGATTTTTGGCCGCACAGCAATTCATATCGGTGCCAGTGTGCTGGTGTTTGGGCTGGTCGGTTTTTTAGTGTGCGCGGGCTTTTTTGAAAAACGGCTGCTGTCGGCGCTTATTGCGATCGGAGTAGCGGTGGTGTACGGATCGACCCTTATGTACGGTGTGCTGCCAACACAGTCCGGTGTGTCGTGGGAGGGGCATCTGATTGGTGCGGTGTCCGGCGGGCTTATCGCCTACTACATTGCCGGTGACTTAAAGCGCGGCACTGGTGACGGCACCAGAATTTAGTTAACCGGTCAGGTTAGTGCTCTGGCAACACTAAAAATTGGAATACAGTATGACTTTCGATGTGCCAC
>CAYZVB010000228.1:0-9107 GCA_964481315.1 uncultured Granulosicoccaceae bacterium | reverse complement strand
GACTGAAGTTTCTCGGGCAGGTTAATAATTACCGTTGGTGTTGCCAGTGTTTCAACAGCATTTTGATCAATGGCGGCGCGACGTCCCCATTCGAATGCACTGGTATTCATTGCAACAGACTGACCGTTGAGTTCAATAGCTTTTAATATGGCCTGCTGTGGCAGTGGCACCAGGCCCAGCTGCCACGCATAGCCGAGCATGAACATATTGGCACCGATTGTATTGCCGAGTAACTGTTCGGCCAGTTGTGTGGCATTGATGAAGTGACTTTCGTTTGCTTCTGACGTAATGGATTCCTGCAGCGATTGTAGCGGAAACTGCGTATTGCGATTGCGGGTAAAATCTCCCGACATCATGGCGTGGGTGTTAATGACTGCCTGCGTACTGCTTTTAGTGAGCCTGTCGAGAGAGGCGCCCGAGGCGGCGGTGACAATATCGCAGCCCAGTAACAGTTGTGCGCCACCGGCTGCGATGTGAGTGGTGCTGATATCTTCCGGCTGGCCGGCAATAATGATATGGCTGGTGACTGAACCGCCTTTTTGCGCAAGCCCGAGCATATCGAGAATAGAGCAGCCAAGCCCTGCGATGTGTGCGGCCATACCGATAATAGCGCCGATCGTCACAACGCCGGTGCCGCCGACTCCGGTCAGAACAATATTGTATTGCTGATCAAGTGCCGGTAACACCGGTTCTGTTAAGGTAATGCCGGTGCTGTCAGCTGCAGGAACCCGGTTGTCTTTTTTGTTGTTGCTCTTGCCGCTGCGCAACGCACCGCTATGCACGCTAACAAAGCTCGGGCAGAATCCTTTTACGCACGAATAGTCTTTGTTACAGGCCGACTGATCTATGCGTCGCTTGCGACCGAGCGAAGTGTTTTCGGGGAGTATGGCAACACAGTTGGAGGCCAGCCCGCAGTCTCCGCAGCCTTCGCAAACTTCAGTGTTTATAAAGAGCCGTTTGGGTGGGTCAGGGAACTCGCCGCGTTTGCGCCGGCGTCGTTTTTCGGCAGCGCAGGTCTGATCGTAAATAATGACGGTGGTGCCTTCAATCTCGCGAAACTCGCGCTGCAGTTGATCGTAAGTATCACGATGATGAATTGAAACGTCCGGTGCCCACGCCGTATTGGACGGGTATTTGTCCGGTTCGTCGGTAACCACTGCAATGCGTTTGGCGCCCTCGCCATAAACCTGCTGTGAAATCGCTGCAGGTGAAAGCGGGCCGTCCATCGGTTGTCCGCCGGTCATTGCCACGGCATCGTTAAACAGAATTTTAAACGTGACGTTAACGCCACTGGCAACACTTGCCCGCAGTGCCAGAATGCCTGAGTGATAATAAGTACCGTCACCAATGTTCTGGAACATATGGCCGCGCTTGCTAAACGGCGCTTCACCAATCCAGCTGGCACCTTCGCCACCCATCTGGGTATAGCCTGCGGTGTTGCGATCCATCCACTGCACCATAAAGTGACAACCAATACCGGACAGCGCTTTGCTGCCTTCGGGAATCTTTGTACCGGTGTTGTGCGGGCAGCCGGCACAGAAATAGGGCAGCCGTGTCATTGAAGGCGGTGTGCGTTCTGCGTTTCTTTGCATGGTACCGGTCAGTCTGTCGAGCTGACCGGCAATACCATTGTGTGCTGTTTTGGCTGCAATACGCTGCCCCAGCCGAATGGCTATTTCCGCAGCGTTAAGTCTGCCGGTGCTTGGGAACAGCAGCTTTCCCTGCAGATTAGTTTTACCTTCAACCTGTGGTGCGTTGGCCTGACCGTACAACTGCGATTTGATTTGTTCTTCAATCAGACCACGCTTTTCTTCCACAACAACGATTGACTGCAGGCCGCGTGCAAAGTGTTTAAGCCCCTGTGGCTCGAGTGGCCATGGCATGGCAATTTTATACACTCTGATACCCAGTGATGCAGCCAGCTGATCATCTATACCAAGTTCATTCAGAGCCTGCCGTACATCGAGATAAGACTTACCGGTAGTGGCAATGCCAAGCCATGCATCGGGCGGGTCTATGACGCACTGATCGAGCTTGTTGCTGTACACAAAAGCGCGTGCAGCATTAAGCTTGTGGGTATGGACGCGCATTTCCTGTTCAAGGAAGGTGTCGGGGCGGCGGATGTTTAAGCCTCCCTGCGGCATGTCGAAATCTTCCGGCAACACAATACGGGTGCGTTCTTCACTGACTTCAATAGAAGCGGTGGCCTCGACTGTGTCGTGTACACACTTAAAGCCAATCACTGCACCGGTAAAGCGCGACATGGCAAAACCGTACAGTCCATAGTCGAGAATATCCTGCACGCCGGCCGGATTGAGTACCGGTATCATGGCGTCGACCATGGCGTATTCACTTTGATGTGCCGTGGTGGAAGATTCACAGGCGTGGTCGTCGCCAAGCAGCGCTATCATGCCGCCGTGTTCTGCGGTACCAAAATTATTGGCATGGCGAAACGCATCACCGGAGCGGTCGACACCGGGGCCCTTGCCATACCACATACTGAACACACCGTCGTATGCGCCTTCGCCCTGCAGATTAATTTGTTGTGTGCCGCTGCAGGCGGTGGCGGCGAGTTCTTCGTTGAGGCCGGGTTGAAAAACGATGTTGTGTTGTTGCAGGAAGCCGGTAGCGCGCACCAGTTGCTGATCGAGTGCACCCAGTGGTGAGCCGCGGTAGCCGCTAATGTAACCGGCAGTGTTGAGGCCGGCGCGTTCGTCGCGCAGTTTTTGCAGCATTGGCAGTCGCACCAGCGCCTGAATGCCGGTGACAAAAATTCTGCCGTTCAGCAGGGTGTATTTGTCGTCGAGTGTGACCTCTCTTAAACCCATTATGCGCCCCGTGACGCCGGTGCATTTCACCAGCGTTTAAGGTTAAATTGTAACCGGTTTTATCAGGTTAGTTCATTTCAGGATATCGAGCCACCGGCGCGCACCGGTATACTTGTAGAACATCCTCTTTATTAAAGACCAGCCAATGGCCGTTACCCTTGATCGATTCCCGTTCGGTGTTACCGGCAGCGGGCAGGCAATAGAGCGATACCGTTTTGAGAATGATAGTTCAACCTCTGTTGATATTATTACCTATGGCGGGGTAATCACTTCCTGGAGGCATGCAGATCGCAACGGCGTGATCGATGATATTGTGCTCGGTTACGATACGCTTGCCGACTACGAGGCCTGCCAGATATACATGGGTTGTATTGCCGGGCGTTACGCCAATCGTATTGCGCACGGACGCTTTACGCTCGATGGAAAACACTTCCAGCTTGAATGCAACAATGGCAGTCATCACCTGCACGGCGGATCGCAGGGACTGCATCGAATGGTGTGGCAGGCAGAGATTGAAACGGGGCCGGTGCTGGTGCTGCGGCATCGCAGTGAGCACGGTGCCGGCGGGTATCCCGGGACCGTTGACTTTGAAGTGCGTTATGCGCTCGACAATCACAACGCACTTTCCATTGAATACCGCGCCTCTACAGACCGGCCAACGGTCGTCAACCTGACCAGCCATTCGTACTTCAATTTACGCGGTGACCGCCATGCAGGGCCGGGCGGTATCATGGGGCACCGCCTGCAGGTGTCGGGCTCTGAAGTGCTGCTGACCGACGACGAAGGCATTCCGATCGGCCCGCCGTTCGATGTTCGCGGCAGCGGTTTCGACTTTACAGAAGAGCAGCCTTTCGCCATGCAGGCGGCGGCATTGCAGTCACCTGGGCTGGATGGATACGACCATTGTTACGTACTCAATGCCGGAGATTGCTGCGCCCGCCTGTACAGCCCTGAGTCCGGGCGGCGCATGACGGTGTCATCGTCGCTGCCGGGGCTGCAGGTGTACAGCGCCGGATACGTGAACGATTGCGCCGGCAGGAATGGTGCGGTGTACGGTCGCGGCGGGTCGATCTGTCTGGAGGCCCAGTTTCTGCCGGACTCGCCGAACCGGCCGGAGTTTCCTTCGGTCGAGCTGCGTCCCGGGGAGCCATGGCGCCAGCACGTGTCGTATCAGCTGAAAAATGATCTGTAAAGAAAGTGAAACGTAATGTTCAAAAGTTGAAGCGCTTCTCGGTTTTTCGATTGGCGGATCCGTATAGTACTTTGCATCGGGAAGTTGCACCGGGTGATCTCCAGCATCCGGCGCTTCTGAAGATAAAGTAAGCGACATCAAGGGCACATTGTTCCACGTATTCCAGAGGCGTGGCGATGTGCCTTTTTTGTGTCCGGTGAGTTGTATCCGTTGGCCAAACCGGTAGCATTGCCATTTGAACCTACCCGGTAACCTCCATTGAATCGCTGCAATTCTGCCAAAACGGTCTTACTCCGTTGAACAAAAAAGTTGTCACGTCGGCAGATGTGGCCAGGCTGGCGGAAGTTTCGCAGTCGGCCGTCAGCCGTGCGTTTACCCCTGGTGCCAGTGTGGCACCGGAAACACGCAGCAAAATAATCGAAGCCGCCAACCAGCTAGGCTACCGGCCCAATGCGCTGGCGCGCGCGATGATCAGCGGGCGTTCGAAACTGATCGCGATGCTGGTGGCCTACATGGACAACCAGTTCTACCCGTACGTGGTGGAGTTGTTTTCAAGGCAACTGCAGGAGAAGGGTTATAACGTTCTGCTGTTCATGTCCGACCCGGGGCAGCAGGACAAGCTCGTGCAGAAGATGATGCAATATCAGGTGGACGGCATCATCATGGCTTCTGCGACGTTGTCTTCAAACATCGCCCGCGAGTGCGCGCAAACCGGTATTCCGGTGGTATTGTTTAATCGCTATGTGCCATCGACTCCGGCCAGCAGTGTTACTTCAGATAATTTTCAGGGAGGCAATCTGGTGGCCGATTTTCTGGTGCGCGGCGGCCACCGGCGCATTGCATTTATTGCCGGTGATGAAGACGCCTCGACCAATCGTGACCGCGAGGCCGGTTTTTATAAAGGTCTGGCCGCGCATGGCATTACCCCCTGGGACCGCGTTGTCGGAGGATACGAGTTTGAAGGTGCAGCGCAGGCCGCACGGACCCTGTTCAGCCACAACGAAAAACCTGATGCAGTATTCGTTGCCAACGATCACATGGCGTTTGCAGTGATGGATGTGCTGCGTGAGGAACTTGGGCTGCGCGTCCCTGAAGATGTTTCAGTGGTGGGCTTTGACGACGTGCCCGAGGCTGCCTGGAAGGGCTACCAGCTAACCACCGTCACACAGCGTATACCCGACATGATCGATGCGACCATGTCTATTCTACTGGAACAGATCGAACACCAGACCGTCACCAAACGTGCAGCGGTTGTCGGTGTGAATATGGTGGTGCGCGGTTCAGCGCGAGTTGCTGACTAGTGTTACCAGATCACTAGATCGTGTAGAAAATCGTACCGAAAACAGCCAGCAACAGCAGAAATTTGCTGCTCTCAACAGCGAAATCAAGCGCTTTAAATGCACCTGGGTAATATGGTTGATTGCGGTGTCGGTACCGTTTCAATCTTTTTTTAATAGTTCGATAACTCATCCAGCTTCCCCGGACCCTGTGAAAATTTCCTTTTGCCTGCCTCCAAGCGTAGACGGCAACGCTGGTTTTTCAAGGTTGGGCGGTGACTGCAACCGGATGAAGGAGATGCAGGAGTTTTGTTTGGCGTTGTGTGTATGCTTATACGGCAAGCACAATCGCGGCAATCAAACCCAGAAACAGCAGCAAAACACTGCCATGAAAAAGCACATTGACGGTTAAAACCAGTGTCGGGTGGACGTACTGATTGCGATATTTAAAGCGTCTGTATCTGGACTTTAGATTGTTGAGAATCATATTCGCTTCCTGCGATTGCCAAACCTTATTTCACCGTAGACAGTCTTTTGTTTAATAGCAAGGTATCAGAGGGAGATAATTCGTTGTTTGAGCAGTAGTTTTGTAAAAAATTCGTTATTATTGGCAGGTTCACAGTCAGCACGTCTTGTTTAATGAAGTTGTATGTCGCCGAAAAACCCAGTCTTGGTCGAGCCATTGCCGAAGTTCTGCCGGGCCCGCTGACGCGCCGTGAAGGGTACCTGGTGGCAGCCAATGGCGATCATGTGAGCTGGTGTATAGGTCATTTACTCGAGCAGGCCGAACCGCATAAGTACAATGCCGAGTACAAGTCGTGGCGTATGCAGCACTTACCCATTGTGCCGGAACAATGGAAACTCACCCCGAAGAAGCAAACCAAACAACAATTGTCTGTACTGAAAAAGCTCGTGGCCGATGCCACCGTGCTGGTGCATGCCGGTGACCCGGATCGTGAAGGTCAGCTGTTGGTTGATCAGTTGTTTGCCTA
The DNA here is from genome assembly GCA_964481315.1 of uncultured Granulosicoccaceae bacterium. Classification (GTDB taxonomy): domain Bacteria; phylum Pseudomonadota; class Gammaproteobacteria; order Granulosicoccales; family Granulosicoccaceae. The sequence goes on along the minus strand of CAYZVB010000228.1, from coordinate 2,818 downwards.
TTTAAAAGTCAGTAAGACGCGTCGTGCGGCGATAGAGCGTGTATTAATAAACGATATGAACCCCGCTGCGGTACAACGTGCGCTTAATGATGTTCGCAACAACACTGAATTCGCCGCGTTGTCTTCATCGGCACTGGCGCGTGCACGTGCCGACTGGCTTTACGGTTTGAATATGACTCGTGCATACACCATACAGGGGCGCAGGGTTGGCTACGATGGTGTGTTGTCAGTAGGACGGGTGCAAACGCCTGTGCTGGGGCTGGTGGTCAGGCGCTGTGAAGAGATCGATAACTTTGTTTCAAAACCTTTTTACGAAGTAATAGCGCACCTGCAAACAGATAATGGTGAAGCGTTTACTGCAACGTGGCAACCGTCCGAAGCCTGTGAGCCGTATATGGACGACTCCGGCCGGGTGCTGGTGAAGGGGCTGGCAGAGAATGTTGTGAAGCGTATTACCGGTAAGCCTGCATCGGTAAGTAAGCTCGATAAGAAAAACAAGAAACAGCGACCACCGCTGCCGTACAGTTTATCTGCGCTGCAGATTGATGCCTCACGACGCTACGGTCTCAGTGCCCAGGATACGTTGTCGGTGTGCCAGTCGCTGTATGAAAAGTACAAGCTGATTACCTACCCAAGGTCAGATTGTCGCTATCTGCCACGTGAGCAGTTCTCACAGGCCAGCGGGGTGCTAAGTGCGATTAAAGTCAATGAAAAAAAGCTATCTGCAGGCGTGGATAACGCTGATAAATCTATAAAGTCAGCTGCATGGGATGACAAAAAAGTCGGGGCGCACCATGCGATTATTCCGACGTTACGGAAATTAACCGGCAACTCTCTGTCGCAGCGTGAGCAGCAGGTGTACGGGCTTGTTGCCAGGCAGTATTTAGCGCAGTTTTACCCGCAACACGAGTACATCGACACGCGCGCCGAAATTATGATTGAAAAGGGCTTGTTTGTCGCCACCAGTAAAAAGGTTACCGTGCCGGGCTGGAAAGTGTTGTATGAAGCGGCGAAAAATAAAGATGATGACACACCGCCAAACCGCTTACCCGATTTAACCAAAGGCCAGCCTTTGCATTGCAGCAAAGGCGAGCTGGTTGAAAAAAATACCACACCGCCACCTTACTTTACCGATGCAACGCTGCTTGCTGCAATGACTGGTATTGCCAGGTATGTTAAAGACGCAGATATTCGTAAAATACTTAAAGAGACCGACGGACTTGGCACTGAAGCGACCCGGGCCGGCATTATTGAATTATTGTTCCGGCGTGGTTTTTTTCAGCGTAAAGGTAAACAGATACATGCGACACCTGCAGGCATCGGGCTGGTTAAAGCACTGCCCGAGCAGGCAACCCTGCCGGACATGACCGCACAGTGGGAATCGGTACTTGAAAAAATAAGTCAGCGTGAAAATACCTTTCACGACTTTATGCAGCCGCTTGAAACACAGCTGCACACACTGATTTCACAGAGTGCATCCAGTGCTATGTCGTCGTTGAAAGGAGTTGTCGCGGTAAAAGGGAAGGCGACCAAAAAAAGACCGTATACAAAAAAGAAGGGTGCATCCCGCAAGAAAGTTGCAACCGGTAAAAAAGCTGCCGGCAAAAAAGCAACTGGTAAAAAAGTGTCGCGAAAGAAAACCTCCGGAAAAAAAGATGGTAGCTAGTGGAGTGCGGTTCATATAAATTTCCAATACGCCTTCACGAGCCTGAGCCATGTCAGAGATTAAATCAATAGATGCCAGATTGCACCGCGTGCCACTCGCGGAGACTTTACACGATGCGAAACATGGTGCGCATACTCACTTCGAACTGATCACGGTAACCATAGAGGTAGCCGACGGTACCACTGGCTGCGGATACACTTATACGGGTGGTAAAGGAGGCGCGTCAGTGCTGGCCATGATCGAACATGATCTGGCACCGTTTCTCACAGGCAAAGACTGCAAAGACATTGCAGCGTTATACGATGAAATGCAGTGGCATATTCACTATGTCGGGCGTGGCGGTATTGCATCTTTTGCGATTTCTGCCTGCGATATTGCGCTGTGGGATCTGCTTGGAAAAATGCAGCAGCAACCGTTGTGGAAAATGGCAGGCGGAGAATCACAGCAGTGCAAGGCATATTGCGGTGGTATCGATCTTAATTTCACTCTGGAAAAACTGCTTGGCAGCGTTGAAGGCTATCTGGCCAACGGCTTCAATGGTGTGAAAATAAAAGTCGGGCAACCTGATTTAGCAGATGACATTGAAAGGGTTAAGGAGGTCAGGGCGCTAATCGGCAACGATATTACGTTTATGGTAGATGCAAATTATTCTATGCAGTTGCCGCAGGCGATAGAGGCGGCCAGGGCGTTTTCGGCCTACGATATCTGCTGGTTTGAAGAGCCCATTATACCCGACCACTATCAGGGGTATGCAGAGATTGGCCGCGTTACCGGCGTCCCTTTGGCGATGGGAGAAAATCTTCACACCATACACGAATTTGAATATGCGTTTGCGCAGTCCGGCTTGTCATATATACAGCCCGACGCGTCCAACTGCGGTGGTATATCGGGGTGGCTGGCGGTAGCAGAGCTGGGCGAACAGCATGGTATTCCCGTATGCAGCCACGGTATGCAGGAGCTTCATGTCAGTCTGGTTTCTGCACGAGCAGCGCACGACAGCAGCACTGGTGGCTGGCTTGAAGTTCATTCGTTTCCAATTGATCAGTACACCACACGACCACTTCAGGTGGATAGCCATCTTGCACAGGCACCCGATGTACCCGGCACCGGTGTTGAGTTCGACTGGAGCAAACTTAACGCGTACTGTGATGC
>CAYZVB010000227.1:314-9124 GCA_964481315.1 uncultured Granulosicoccaceae bacterium | reverse complement strand
GGTCCGGATTGCCGACGCTAAGCGAAGGCTGAAACAGTACCCGCATGAGTTATCCGGTGGTATGCGGCAGCGTGTGATGATCGCAATGGCCATGCTGTGCGAGCCAGTGCTGCTGATTGCCGATGAACCTACCACCGCACTCGATGTTACCGTGCAGGCTGAAGTGCTTGATCTGATGCTGGAGATGCGGGAAGCGCACGGCACTGCCATTGCGCTAATCACACACGACATGGGTGTAGTAGCAAAAATGTGTGATCGCGTACAGGTGATGCACAACGGCAGTTTTGTAGAAAGTGGCGTAGCAGAAGACATTTTTGCCAGGCCGGCTCACGACTATACAAAGCGCCTGCTTAATGCGATGCCACGAATAGACTCGCCACTGCAAAAAACCGAACGAAAATCCAACGTCGCGCTGCTGGATGTAAAGGATGTTAGCGTTTGCTTCAACGTTACAGCAGATCGCGGGTTATTCATGCGTAAGCAAAAGTTGCGTGCTGTCGACGGGGTAAGCTTCAAACTGTTTGAAGGTGAAACGCTGGGCATCGTCGGCGAGTCGGGTTGCGGTAAGTCTACTCTTGCCAGAGCGGTTCTCAGGCTGCTGGAACCCGGTAATGGTTCTGTCAGCTGGCTGGGTACCGACCTTGCGGCGCTTGATCGTCAGGCGATGTTGCAGGCACGCAAAGACTAACAGATTGTGTTTCAGGATCCGCTCGCCAGTCTCGACCCGCGGATGACCATTGCCGACTCTATTGCCGAACCGCTAAAAACCTTCAGGCCGGAACTCACCCGTCGTGAACGTCGTGAACAGGTGCAGCAAATGATGCAGCGGGTCGGGCTTGAGGCCTTAATGTTCAATCGCTACCCGCATGAATTGTCCGGGGGGCAGAACCAGCGCGTCGGCATTGCCCGCGCCATGATTAATCACCCCAGGCTAATCATTTGTGACGAGGCGGTTTCTGCACTCGACGTTTCCATTCAGGCGCAAATACTCGCATTGTTAAAAGATCTGCAGGCTGAATTTGGACTGTCGATGTTGTTTATCTCACATGACTTATCCGTAGTGCGTGATATCTCTGATCGGATTATGGTGATTTATCTTGGGCGTATCGTCGAGCTTGCCGACAGCGAAACACTTTGCGGCAACCCGCAGCACCCGTATACACAGGCGTTGCTTTCATCGGTACCGATTCCTGATCCGCAGCGGGAGAGATCACGGCAACGAATCAGAATACCAGGGGAACTGCCGTCACCAATGGACGATGATGCCCGGTTGCGATTTCTGCCGGGTAAGTTACAGGCGGGAGAATTGAATTACGTTCCACAGCTCTTTGAAGTGTCCGGCGGACATTTTGTGGCAGAACATGACTCGTTAACCGACATACTAAAATACGCAGGGCGCAGTGAGTAATGACAACAGTCCGTACCTGCATGAGTCTTTGCAGTTGTTAAGTAATATTAATATGCGTGCCGCCGCAACGATGGTGGTGGCAAGCGTTTTTATTGCTGTGTCGACGTTTTTAGCCAAAGGCGTTGCCGGGCGGTTTGACGTGGCTGCCGAAGGTTTGCATCCGCTGCAGATCACTGCCGGCCGTTTTATTTTCGCTTGTGTGTTGTGGCTAACAGTAATCGCTTTCAAGCGTATTAGCTGGCAGAAGGTTCACTGGCGATTGCATGTTGTGCGCTCTATATTCGGCTGGAGTACCGTCACGCTGGTGTTTTGGGCAAGCTCCTTAATGGCGTTAGCCGATGCGACGGCAATCAGTTTTCTAACGCCGGTGGTAACACTGGTGCTGGCGGTGGTGTTTCTTGGTGAAAAGGTTGGCATATACCGGTACAGCGCGGTCGCAATTATGGTACTGGGGTCGCTGGTTTTGTTGCGACCCGGAACCTCGGCGTTTCAGCCGGCCGCGTTTCTGGCACTTGGTGCTGCAGTCACCAGTGCAGTAGAAAGTACATTAATAAAACGTCTTACTTCGCTTGAGCCGAGGCTACAGATTCTGGTGATTAATAACCTGATTGGATTAGTCATTGCGCTTACAGCTGCCATGCTGGTGTGGCGTGCACCGACGCTAATGCAATTGGTGTTGCTGGCGGGGGTGGGTCTTAGCATGTCTGTGGCACAGGTGTTTTTCCTTACCAGTATGCGCGATGGTGACGCGAGCTTTGTGGTGCCGTTTATGTATTCAACGCTGTTGTTCGCAGGCGTTCTCGATTTCTGGGTGTTTGGTGATGCCCCTGACGCTGTAGGTTTAGTTGGTGCTGCAATTATTGTTTTTGGTGCAGTTTTTCTGGCCTGGCGCGAGGCAAGAGTCTCCCGACAATAGTCAGCAGGTTGTGCTGAAACCTCGGCTACTCCATACTGTTCCTGCACAGAATGGAAGCGAAGGCACAGTGAGTAAACAAACACCTCAATTGCCACCAGGTCAACAGTTGCGATCGGATTTCCCGCGCTTCGGGCTGCTGCGATTTGTTGATCGCTTTCCCAACCAGCCGGACAACATAGCAATTCGAATTCACGGCGATGTTCAGCAGCCGCTTACTATCGGTGACGAGCTCACTCAGCTGGACCGAACAACCCAAACATCCGACTTTCATTGTGTGACCACCTGGAGCTGTCAGGGGCTGCGCTGGGGCGGGTATCGCTTTCGCGATTTCTTTGAGCAGTTAATTGCCGATCAACTCGCTGCAGGCTCAGAAGTAAAACACGTCGTTTTCCGTGCGCAGGATGGATATCGTGCACGCTTTCTGTTGCAGGATTTGCTGGCCGATAACGTACTACTTGCAGATACGCTGAACGATGCACCATTAACGATTGCGCACGGTGCTCCGTTAAGACTAGTTGCGCCGTCTTTGTATGGCTACAAAAACGTGAAACATATTTCAGGAATACAGTTTTTAAACAACTTAACCGGCTATAAATCTGCAGCATTCAATTTTATGGAGCACCCTCGTGCACGCGTTGAATTCGAAGAACGCGGCAGGGGCTTTCCAGGGTGGATTTTACGCTACCTGTACCGGCCTATGGTTAAGGGTACAGTCAAACAATTTGAACTGGCGCTTGCACGCCATATTAATAAGTAATAGCGTAAGGTATTTCCGCTGCATGCTGCGGCATTCCTATCCGTTTGCGGGTGGCTTTTGTAAAAGAATTTCCAGCTTGTTACCAATAACACGACAGTCAAACATGCGAAGGTTTCGAGTCACAGGTGCAGCCACTGCGGCACCGGTACGCGCATCGAACAGGCCCTGATGCAGCGGACACTCAATATGCTTACCATCGAAGTAGCCATCACAAAGATTAGCACCAGCGTGTGTACAGCGAGCATCGCTGACAAAGTAGCCATCTGCGGTATCGTACACTGCATACCAGCGGCCATTTAGTTCGACGGCGGTGGCGTCGTTGGGCTCAAGCGCTGCAAGCTCGGCCAGAGTTACCCAGTCTTTCGCGGTCATGCGTCAGGTGACGTTCCAGGGGGTCTGCGAAGCTGTCGCAGAATATCCATGTGTGCACCAAGGTAGCCGCCGGGCTCTGTATGGATGTAGCTTTCGAGTTTTTTGTTGAGCTGCGGTAATGCATGAAAGGGTACAGAAGCGGCATAGTGATGTTCGGCATGGTAGTTCATGTTCCAACATAGAAACTGCCACAGCGGATGTACACGGTTACTTCTTGTGTTGACTTTCATTTGTGCAACTGCAGGTCTGCCGACGTGTTCGGTCATGCGTATGGCGCGCATGACTGGTTCTCCAAGTATCACCGGAACCCACCAGTACCACAGCACGCTCGTGTTTGCTGTAGCGATACAGTAAGCGGCAACGGCTATGTAAAACGTTGCCATAAGGCGTGCTTCCAAAAACAGGCTTTTATATTCAGATTTTGGTGTGAACTTTTTTTCGGTGCCATTCAGTCTGCCCATGCAGTGCCGACCCAGTTCGGTGAATTTAGCTTTCCAGTACGGAATTGAAGACAAGTAGTACAAATATTGCCCGAGCCGGTCGGGCATTGGGATCATTTCCGGGTCTTTTCCAGTTAGTTGGGTATAGGTGTGATGATCACAATGTTCGTAGCGGAAAAACCGGTTAGGTAACATGATAACCAGGCCGCAGTAGTTACCAACCACTTCATTGAGCCATCGGGTTCGAAAAGCGGTGTAATGGATGCATTCGTGTTGTAGTGAAAAGTGATGTACCAGCACAATGCCGTGTAGAAACATGGCAGGTAACATCCACCATGTGCCCATACTGAAATAGATCAGTGTGCCGGTGCCGATCATTGTCAGTATAAAAAGCGCCAGTCTAACGAGTGCATGGTGATTCGAGCGTCGCATTAACGCTTTGAGTTCGCGTCGGCTTAACGCGCCTTCCTCCAGTGCCTGCGTGATCGGTGTAATTACAGTTGCCATAACTTTCGCTAGTGCGCTCTGCGCTTTTGCTGATTGCGTTCCATACGGGCGAACCATAGCGCAAGGAAATAGCACAGCACAAAGTAGAACAGGGCTACCACAATCCAGGTCTCGAAGCGGCGGCCGGTAGATACTGCGATCTCAGTGCCGGTGAAGGTGAGTTCCTGAATCGAAATGAGTGAGACGATAGAGCTGTTTTTGATCAGCATAATGAACTGATTGGCCATGGGCGGTGTGACAGCCTGCAACGCCTGTGGCAGCACCACGTGTCTGAATGACTGCATCTTGGTCAGTCCAATACTCGACGCTGCTTCATGCTGACTGTCCGGTACAGACTGTATTCCGGCGCGGGTAATTTCAGAAATATATGCTGCTTCAAACATGGCCAGACACAACACACCCGAAATCAGGTTTTCCAGCAGCGATGGCGGGCCGAGCAGCCAGTTCATGACTGATTTACCGGTTGGCCCAAGTTCTCTCGCCCAACTGTCTATACCAAGTGCCGGCACGATTTGCGAAGAGATAAAAAAGTAGAAAATAAAAATAAAAACCAGAGGCGGGATATTGCGAATGAGACCTACATAAGTAAATGCAGTAAGTCGCGGTAACAGCCTTTTCAGTGTCGACATAACACCGAGCATTACGCCGAGGATGCAGGCAAGTATCATTGCCCAAATAGAAAGACGAATAGTGGTGAGAAAGCCCTCAAGCAGCAGGTTGGGTTTCCACCACCCGGTGGACTCGTCTTTTAAAAAAAGAACCTTTGGCAGAAAGCCCCAGTTCCATTTATACGCAAGAACATTTGATACGTTGTTCCAGGTGTAAACAACGAATGCAATCAGCGCTGCAATCACGATGACGTCAATCAGGCCGATGCGGCGCGTTCTGTCCGGGTCGGGGTACAAGGTTCGTTATTAAGAAATCGGTCTGGTCATTTGCGCAGCGGGCCGCCAATGCGACTCGCTTAACCGTTAATGGTTATAGTTTGACTGAATTATTCAGCCAGCTGATCAGCCCAGTCTCTGCCGCCAAACCAGTACTGGTGGCGCTCATCGAGGAAACCGTTTTTGGTGTTTTCCATAATCCAGTTGCTGAAGTATTCAAGTGAATCCGGATCATCTTTGCGCAATGCAAACGCTTCGTTGCCCGGGTCGATCTTTTCATCGGTAGGTGAGAATACAATTTCAGGATTATCGAAAATGGTGTGCGCCGGCAGAGGCTGCGAGGAAATCATTGCGTGTGCGTTGCCGTTTAGTACTTCCTGCAGGGTTTGCCCCTGATCATCAAACTGGCGCAGTTGTGCTTTTGGGAACTCGTTCTGAATGTAGTTGCAGGGTGTTGCACCACGTCTGCACACAAAGGTGACGTCAGTGCTGTTGTAGTCGTCGGGCCACGCAAGAGACTCCGCAACTTTCTTGTTCGCCATTACGCCCAGTGAAGAGTGCGCATAAGGTTCGGTGAAGTCGACAGTTTTGGCGCGTTCTTCGGTGATAGACATGCCGCCGATAATCACATCGAATTTGCCTGCCAGCAGCGCGGGAATAATACCGTCCCATGCGGTTGGTACAAATTCGATATCAACCTCCATATCGCTGGCGAGCTTTTTCGCAACGTCAATTTCGAAACCGATCAGCTCACCGTTTTTATCACGCATAGCCCACGGTACAAAAGTAGACATGCCGACACGCATGCTGCCCCTTTTCTGGATAGCATCGACTGCCGGCTCAGCAGCCATTGCGGGTGCGATCGCGGTAAAGGCTGTCGCAACAATCCCGGTGATAAACTTACCGATAATATTCATGGTTGTTCCTCAGGTTTATAAAAAACAGTACTCCGGAATGTCCATGGCGCGGTGATCGTTAGCGTTACGGAGTTGCCAGTGAACTATTCCGCCACTCGCCTGCGCCGCACCCGGGTCTCCAGCCAGGCTGCAAAAGCAGACAAACTTACAGTCATCGTAAGGTAGACCGCCGCGACAGTAAACCAGATTTCGAAACTCATGAAGGTGTCGGCAATTGCGTTACGGCCTTCGTTTGTTAAATCAAATACGGCTATGGTTGACACTATTGCGGAATTTTTCAGTAGATTTACTACTGCGGAAGTCAGTGGTGGCAGCATGATAGGTACCGCCTGCGGTAGCACCACTAATGCATACACTTTCCACTGACGAAGGCCGAGCGAGGCCGCGCCTTCCCATTGCCCTTTGGGCACAGAAAGAATGCCGCCCCGTATGATCTCGGATATAAAAGAGGCTTCGAAAAATGCCAGGCACAACACACCGGTCCAAAAGCGGTTAATGCCAAGTATTGGAGACAATATGAAGTAAAAAAGATACATCTGTACCAGCAGCGGCGTGTTGCGCACCAGTTCCAGATAGATTGTTGATATGAGATGCCCGGAGTAGGAACGCGAAAGCCGTAACAAAGCGGTGAGCAGACCAATGAGTAACGCGAATAATGTGGCCCACAAAGTAATTTCAATGGTGACACCAAGGCCGCGAACCAGTGTGCCCCAGATTAGTTCACCGTCGATGACGCGGTAAATATACTTCGGTACGCGGTGCCACTGCCACGTATAACCCATTGCTGTGGCGCCATTATAAACAAGCCACAATACCGAGATCAGTCCGATCGAAAACAGCACAACATCGGTGATATTTCGGGTTATGCGCTGTCTGATCGCGCGCAGATCGACCGGTGGTGATTCGGTACTTGAGTGTGGATGTGCAGTTGGCTGCGGCACGATGTGGGTGTTGGCCTGTAAGTTCACTCCGAAGTCAGAATAACACAATACAGGCCTGGCAACCTCAGCCGCTCAATGACGGCTGCATGCCTTGGACATTTAAGGTTGTGCGGTTTTGTCGGCCATGAAAGCCGGGTTGCCTGGGTCAGTCTGTGGATTTGAGTTGCCCGCCCAGAGCTTTCAGTTTGTCGGTAAGTTGCGTTAGCTCTTCGGCTGGCACTTGCAGCGTTAGAGCAACCGAATCGGTGAAGGATTTTTCACTGACATCAATATCGGTTGATTGCAGCCAGTGCTCGAACAGTGCGAGTTCGGCGTATGGCACTTTGATGTTAACTGGCGTTTTGAGCACCACCATTTGTGTGTCGAGCGTTTTTAGTGGTTCTGAAACAGCTCGCGTGTAGGCACGCACCAGGCCACCCGCACCCAGTTTTATTCCACCGAAGTAGCGGGTCACGACCACCACAATGTTGCCAAGCTCCGAGTGTTGAAGGACGTTTAGCATCGGTTTGCCGGCAGTACCTTTGGGTTCACCGTCGTCGCTTTGGTCTTGTTGGTAGAGGTCGTCGGGTGCACCGGCAATCATCGCCCAGCAATGGTGGTTGGCGTCCGGGTATTGCTGCCGCACCTTTGCAATGAATGCTTTCGCCTGTGCCTTATTGTTAACGTGATCGATACTGGTAATAAAGCGGCTGCGTTTCACGTCGCACTCGCTGCGATGGAAGCCGACTGGCGCCGGGTATCGATCCATTAGGTGTCTCATGGTTGGCTGATAATGCATCATAGCGCAGCATGGGCAGTGATTTGGCTTTCGACCGGTTGGCGTTTGTGGCAGGGCGCAGCTATACTCGCGTGTTACCGGCAACTTCCTTGGTTTTCCACCTGCCGTTTTTTGCAAATTTCCAACCCTTTTTATTGCCCACTCATGTGGCCTTGCGTATGGGTCACCACTGAAGGATTACGCCTTACATGCCTACTATTACTCTCCGTGACGGCAGCCAGCGCAGCTTTGATCAGTCTGTCAGTATTGCTGACGTTGCCGCTGATATTGGACCCGGTCTCGCCAAAGCGACTCTGGCCGGCAAGGTCAACGACACACTGGTCGATGCCAGTACGGTTATTGAAAACGACGCAACGCTTGCCATTGTTACCTCACGTGACGAGGAAGGTCTGCACCTGATCCGCCATTCCACGGCCCACCTGATGGCTCAGGCAGTCAAGCAGCTGTATCCGAAGGCACAGGTGACCATCGGCCCGGTGATTGACGACGGTTTTTACTACGATTTTGCTTTCGAGCGCCCGTTCACTCCCGATGACCTGACTGCCATTGAAAAGCGCATGTCAGAACTGGCTAAGGAAGCGTTTCCAATTGTTCGCAGCGAAATTGCGCGCAACGATGCGGTAAAGTTTTTTACTGATTTGTCTGAAGAGTACAAGGCCGAAATCATCCGCGACATACCGGAAGATGAAGTATTGTCGATGTACGAGCAGGGCGATTTCACCGATCTTTGCCGCGGGCCGCATGTACCGCATACCGGGCACCTGGGGCACTTCAAGCTGATGAAAGTGGCTGGTGCGTATTGGCGAGGTGATTCCGACAACGCCATGCTGCAGCGAATATACGGTACAGCCTGGGCTTCGAAGAAAGACCTAAAAGCCTATCTGCATCGT
>CAYZVB010000227.1:0-304 GCA_964481315.1 uncultured Granulosicoccaceae bacterium | reverse complement strand
TGGAAGAAGCAGAAAAGCGTGATCACCGCAAAATCGGCAAACAGCTCGATCTGTTTCATTTGCAGGAAGAAGCGCCTGGCATGGTGTTTTGGCACGCAGACGGCTGGATTATTTACCAGCAAATCGAGCAATACATGCGGCAGCGCCAGAAGGAAGAGGGCTACAAAGAAATTCGCACACCACAGATTGTGGATATGTCTTTGTGGGAAAAGTCCGGTCACGCTGACAAGTTCGGCGATGACATGTTTGCCGTGAAGTCCGAAGACCGGTCTTTTGCCATTAAGCCGATGTACTGCCCCTGCCA
>CAYZVB010000226.1:5008-9141 GCA_964481315.1 uncultured Granulosicoccaceae bacterium | reverse complement strand
AAGGCGTATTCAGGCGCAATCCGGTGCGCTCGCAGTAGCGGAGGTTCTGCCGCGTAGACTCCTAGGTTTCGCTTTTATTAAATACCGGCACCGGCCGGGTCTGCAATACACCATCGGGTGAAACAAAAACACCCCTCGCCACGTTGTGCGGGTGTTGCGCTGCCTCGTCGAAATCAAGTACCGGTGCCACGCACGCATCGCTGCCTTCAAATATCCGGCACCACTCATCACGGGTGCGGGTTTTAAAGTGGGCAGCATAACGCTCGGCCATGGCCGGCCATTGCGACTGGTCGTTTTGAATGGCTAGATCGGTTTGGGGTAATCCGGCCAGTTCAACCAGTTGTTTAAAGAACTGCGGCTCGATGGCACCAACAGACAGATACTTATTGTCTTTGGTTTCATAACAGCGGTAGTAAGGTGCACCACCGTCAAGCATATTGCTCTCGCGTTGCTGCTGCCACTGACCCCGCGCGAACATCTGTTGTATCAGCCCCATCATCGCAGGCACACCCTCAATCATCGCCGCATCAATCACCTGCCCTTTACCGGTAGTGTTGCGCTCGTACAGTGCAGACAGCACACCCATAATTAAAAACATTGCACCGCCGCCGTAATCCGCCGCCAGATTCAGCGGTGGCACCGGCGGTTCGTTGCGGCGGCCTATTGCATGCAGCGCACCGGTTATCGCAAGGTAGTTGATGTCGTGGCCGGCGGTGTTTGCCAGCGGACCGGTCTGCCCCCAGCCGGTCATTCGGCCGAAGATCAATCCGGGGTTAAATGCATGCAGATCTTGCGGGCCCAGACCCAGCCTCTCCATCACTCCGGGTCGAAATCCTTCGATCAAAATATCGGCCTTTCCGATTAACTCACGCGCCTGTTGCAAACCCACCTCACTTTTCAGATTCAAAGCCTGTGCTTGTTTATTTCGGCGATTAATGTCAGTCGGATCGGCAGGTGCGGTACCTCGATCGATAATAGTGACATTGGCACCCAGGTCGGCCATTAACTGCCCGGCCAGTGGCACCGGCCCAAGCGCCGCCATTTCGATCACAACAAGACCCTGTAGTGGACCTTTCATTTGCTTCCTATGTATTTCCAAGTACTTATAAATTCTACACTTTCAGAAAAATTTCCGAAAAATACCCTTTTTGTTTCAGGTCTTTTCGCCTGTGTAATGCCATTGTGAGCATCAGCAAAACAGAATTCGCTCCGGCAGAGATTATCCGACCGGACGCACGAACGGAAACAAAGCCGACCGATGTCACTCAACAGCCACCGGAGTACCCAATGGATACGGTTAGTCACTCGCAAACATGTTCGCCGCCCGCAGACCCCGGACCTGATCCGGAAGGGTTTGCCGGCATGACAACTCGCAGCGAGGCCGGCATTGCCTATCAGGTTGGCAGCGCCAAAGTCTTTCCGAAACAAAGTTGCATAGTGCTCGGGGATTCGGATATCCACCACCTGCGACCGAAAACTTTCGCCGTGCTAATCTACCTATGCGAACAGCGCGGGCGGCTGGTGGCGAAAGACGAACTGATCAAAGCCGTCTGGCGGGATGTCTGCGTGACCGACGACAGCCTGGTGCAGTGCATAGTAGAAATACGCCGCGCGCTTGGCAGCAGCAACGGCAGGTACCTGCGCACGGTAACCCGACTTGGCTATCTGATTCACGCCGAAGCACTGAAGGCACAGCCTGCCACTAACAGAGAAGGCATTAGCATACTGGTCGAACCCTTCCGTTTGCTAACACCAACCGATCAGTCTCAATTTGCGCACGGCCTGAGCGATGCCATCACCCTGCAACTACTGCAATCTTCAGCGATGCACCTACAGGTTCTGGCCAACACACAGCATACTGACACAGGTACCGCCGACTATCACTTGTCCGGCAGTTTGCAAACGCAGGATGCCCGTACCCGCGTGGCCATGCAGCTGATCAGTCTATCAACGCAACAGTTTGTCTGGGCAGAGGTATACGAGCAGCAGCAGGCCGATATGTTTACGCTGCAGGATCAGCTCGGCGAGACTATTGCCGCAGATGTGATCGCTTACCTGCAACAGCAGCAGTAACAGCCGGTGCAACTACAGGGGTTATACTCTTTCAGCCGCGGCACACAACACCTTAAGCTTTGCCATGGCCTGCTCACGACTGAGCAAACCCAGCCCGCAGTCCGGCGCAGCAATCAACCGCTCACGATCAATATGCTGCAACGCGGCACGCAATCGCGCTTCGATTTCATCTGCAGTTTCAATACGGCTTTTGGCAATAGCAACCACACCAAGTATTGCTGTGGTTTTAGTCAGCCCTTCCAGCAATTTAAGATCATTCGGACGGTGGGCGTCTTCAAACGACACCGCATCTATCAATGCATAGTCGACAGCATCAACCAGTTGGTGATACGCATCCTGATCGGCTTTAGGGTAGTCAGGATGGTCAAGCCTGTCAGGATAACCGCAACACATGTGCACAGTGCGAGTCACGTGCTTCGGGCAACCATGAAACGCTTTTTCTAGGTTGTCAAAACCAAACTCAAGCGCCTGTTCAGGCTTTCTGGCAAACAACGGTTCATCAATCTGTATATGCCTGCATCCAGCTGCAGCAAGTGCCTTTACTTCTTTGTTTAATGCCATAGCGATATCTGAACCGAGTTCTTTCGGATTCTGATAATACGCATTTGCATTGGTGTCAGTTACCGTCATCGGCCCCGGCATGGTCACCTTCACAGGCTTGTCAGTAAACTGCTGCGCACGCTTCCATTCATTGACCATAAATTCCTTTTTTACCGATACCGGTCCAACAATAGTCGGCAGCTGCGCCGAATAGGTACCGCCCCTGAGTTCTTTTTCTGTCAGACAATCAAAATCAAAACCATTAAGATGCCTGCAGTGATAGTGAATGTAATTTTCACGCGGTATCTCACCATCCGTTGGAATATCAATACCAACCTGTAGCTGATCTTCAACAGCCTGCTTAACGCCACGCGTCAGCACTGCTTCGGCATCGGAGCCCAACGCCGCCATCGCAGCCTCCCAGTGCCGGGTTGGGTCGGACGTGTCGGGACCTGCGGGCAGATTAAACCAGTCGGGCAGTGCTACATAATCAGGCTTCGGATACGCACCGATACAGGTAGTTGCAATGGACATTCAGTTCCCCGGAGCAAATTGCTGCGCGTTTCAAGAGCCGGAAATATATCAGAGTCCACCGGCAAAAACGGTCGCAGACTTATCCTCTATTTGCCAGAAATCTACTGCAGATTATCGCTACACACGGGCTTGCCTGCCCGTATGCATGGTTCACACAAACAGCAGAAATGCACATCACACCCGCATCTCCCTGCCCGGTTTTCGCGCATCACATCCATTAAGCCTATAAAAAACAGCAGCTTACACCCGCAATTACCGCCCGGATTGGCAAAAGAAACAAATTGCAGCAGATAGTTGACATTTTTATACGTCATGACATAATCAACTTCACGTCATGACATTAAAATTGCTTCACCACAGCCGAAACAACAATTAATTCTGGTTCAATCTAAGGAGTACAGAGGGATGAAACAACAAAATCGCGTTGCAAAGAAACTCAATTTCCGTCGTAAAACACTGGCCGCTATTCTGCCGGCACTGGTCCTTGCCGGTTGCGGCGGCGGCGAAAACTCAGACGTCAACAGCCTGCTAATGAATGACGGCAGCGGCCCGAGTTCTGATATTTCAGTTCGCGTTGACCTGCCCGGCCGCATTACCAACCTCGGTCAACAGTTAGTGGTACAGGGTACGGTGAGCGGACTGACCAGTGAGCTCAGCGCCGTCAGCGGCAACGAATATCGCGGCACCTACCAGCTACCATTCAATGTTGAACACACTATTCATCTGTCTATCCGACGCCGCAGTGACAACCTGTTGCTGGGCACCGCCGTACAAAAACAACTGGCCTCGACCAGCGCAATTAACGTTTATATTCCCGAGCAGGATATCAACGTCGACATCGACTCTGACGGCGACGGCTTCAGCAACGTTCGTGAACTGGAAGACGGCTCTGACCCGTTTGGCCGCAACGGTGACTACGATGGCGACGGTACACCAGACGCAGTCGACGACGACGATGACAACGACGGCACTGCAGATGTCAGCGA
>CAYZVB010000226.1:0-4998 GCA_964481315.1 uncultured Granulosicoccaceae bacterium | reverse complement strand
GCGATGCTTTTCCGTACAACCCGAATGAAACCGTCGATACCGACAACGACGGCACCGGCAACAATGCCGACCCGGACGATGACAACGACGGTGTAGATGATCACCTTGACACCTTCCCGCGTGACGCCACAGAGTATGTAGATACTGACGGTGACGGTATTGGCAACAACGCCGACCCGGATGACGACAACGACGGCATCTCCGATGAAAACGATTCCAACCCGCTCGATGCCAACAGTGGCTTTGACACCGACGGCGACGGCATCAGTGACTCACTCGATCCGGATGACGACAACGACGGCGTGATCGACCGTGACGATGCATTTCCACTGGACGATTCTGAATCACTCGATACCGATAACGACGGTGTTGGCAACAATGCAGACGACGATGACGACAACGACATCACGCACGATCTTGCAGACCCGGCCCCGCTAAACCCGAACATTACCGGCCGCGAAGACGATGACGGCGACGGTGTGCCGAATATTGAAGATCATTTTCCACTCGACCGGTCTGAGTTTGCCGATACCGACGGAGATGGTATTGGTAACAACGCCGACAACGATGACGACGGTAACGGCATACCGGACAATCAGGAAGGCGCGATGGTGGTTATACCGCGAACTAACCGCGCACCGACACTCGACGGCGTATTTCAGTGGAGCGAATGGCGCCAGGCACAGCGCTGTGACAATCTGGGCAACTACCTGAGCATCAGTCACCTGCTGCGCGACGAGAACGGCGATGAAGCAGAAGATCGTTTTAGCTGGTCAAATTCAAACTGGCGCGCCATGCACGACGGTAACTATCTGTACATTCTCGCAAGCGTTCGCAACGAACCGTTTTATGAGCGCTTTAGTGACTCTGCCGATGCGTGGCATGACGACGGCATTGAAATCTACCTTGATACCGGTAACGAAAAGTCAACAACCTACGACAGCAACGACTACCAGAAGGTCTACACCTACTCAGGCAACTCTTCCGCCGGCAGTACCTCGGCCAGTCGCATGCAAACCTCCTTTGCCACTAACAGAGACTTCAGTAACAGCGATGCGACCTGGTCTTACTATGAAATACGCATCAAGATGAGCTCAGTCGGCCTGCCGATTGGACAGCGGTTCGGATTTGATATCCACATTAATGACGATGATGACGGCGGTGATCGTGACACCAAGTGGGGATGGTATGCACCGACCGGCAATGACTCATCATGGCAGAACCCGTCACTGTTCGGCCAGGCCATACTGGCACCCGATGTTGGATACTACGACTAACAGTACATGTTACCGGTGCGCCTCACCTGCACCGGTACCTTTTGGTTGAGCGTAGTACGCTGTGGGAGCATGGATTGCTCCGCCCTTTATTTCCGGTTGGTTTGGCTCGGGTGATACACCCGAGCCTGTTTTACGTTAGTAATCCCCGTACTGGTTAATACCGGCCGGAATCCATCTGTCCGGTGTTATAAGCAAATATTTTTTACTCTGCCATTGTCGAGCAGCTATTATTGACAGCTACAAATAAGATGGCTTCCTGCTTTGAACAACAAATGGCTAACAGAGGCAATCTCTAATAACGCGGACTGGTGTACCGCAGTGGCAACGTCGTTTGACATCCCCATACATCGAGACGAATCGATATGGGCAAGCGAGCACCCAATGCCGCCGTTCTATCCCAATATAATTACTCTAAAAAGCGGTAGTCGTGTAGATGACGCAATTGACTCCATCAGCGCAAAACTTCCATCAGGCTGGGGCATTAAGGATAGCTATTGCGAGCTAAACCTGGAGAACAAAGGTTTTTCCTGTGCTTTCAGGTCGAACTGGTATTGTCGCCTGCCAGGCAACAATGATGTGACAGGTCATTTAAATCCAAAGTATCAGCTTAAAAAGGTAAAAAGCCACTCCGAACTGAATCAGTGGATTGCCGCATGGGGTGAGAGCAATAAGGTTTTTAATACCTCTCTGCTGAACACCAAATCGGTTGAATTCGTTTACCTAAAACACAACAACGAAATAGTATCCGGGCTGGCCATTAACATCAGCGGAGATTCGGTCGGTATATCCAATACATTTGGCTCACCCGATGCGCTGGTACATTGTGTTGCTCTGGTTAGTGAGATGTATCCGGCGAAAGGCATTGTAGGGTATGGCGATAAGGCCGAGTTCGAAATACTTTCTAAAATCGGTTTTCAGGAAATTGGAGAACTACAGGTGTGGTTACATGATTAGTTGCCGCTAATGTGTCGCAGAAAAATCAGATGAAAGACTCGATAACCGACTACACCTTCCGCTACGTAACTACCAGTGATATGTCAATCCTTGCGACCTGGCTAAAAGAACCCCGGGTTGCACGTTGGTTTGATGATCCAGACTATATAGGAAGCATAGAAGAAAGTCTCGAAGATATCCGAATGCAGATGCGGCTTGTTCTATACAACAGTAACCCTATCGCATACGTTCAAGACTATGACATCCACAAATGGACAGAACACCACCTGGCTTATTTACCACCTGGTTCCAGAGGTATAGATACGTTTATCGGTTCTGAAAAGTGGCTGGGACAAGGTCACGGCGCAAAATATCTTTCGCTACTATGTAAAATGCACTTCGACCATGGAGTACCAGCAATGGGTATCGACACTGATCCAAAGAATGTGCCTGCTCGTCGGGCATATGAGAAAATCGGATTCCGGGAGGACGGCGTTGTTGATAGTGAATGGGGAGAGGTTTTAACAATGTCATTATATGCTTAAACAACGCAGATAGTAGAAATCCAGTGGGCTTTACAACTGTCTTAAGTACTTCTGCCTTTGGCACTCCTGAGTCATTCAGAGAAAACGTACTCAATTGTCATCATGGATGGTAACTCGCTATACAGACGAACTGGATGGAAATTGGATGACTAGAGAAATTACTGACTTTTCAAAAATCCTGAGCGAGTTGCGTGAATGGGACTTTAACGATTACAAAATGGCAGAGTTGACTGGCATTGAACGCAGCGAGCTAACTAAATTCCGCACAGGTGATCGCAAAAACCCAACATATGACGACGGGTGCGTTATTATGGCAATCTATAGAAAAGCCGCTAGAAAGCGTCCATGCTGTTTAAGCCATAATAGCCGGAAATAGTGTACAGAATTGATAGTCAGCTGTCGGCCAATTGCGGCTGTAGAAATATGTGATATCAATGTCCGCTATTTCGGTTACAGCGCATCTTTCTTAGGTCTATCGTTTTGCCAGGGTTACTTATGTCGAGGAATACTCGGTCAACAACTTAAGCACTCTCAACGCACGATGCTATCGCAAATCTATTTAACTCAATTGATAATCCATGTTTTTGGTCTAGATAAGCAATACAGCTTACTGGTGGAACAGTTTTATCCAACGTGCTTGCTTTAAACGTAATCTTAAACAACAAAAATTCACTACCTTGGACAAGTGCCTTATTCAGGCTTTCTGTGAACCCTGCCTGAGTAATGTAGTTTCTATTGATACACGAGTCATCCTTTCCACAATCCTGGTACTCTCGACGTGGCATAAACCATACTTCTCTCGATTCAGAGCTTCCCCCTTCGACTACAAATGGGTGGGAACTGGAAATTTCATTTACAATAAGTTCGTTATTTCTTTGGAGTGTAGTTGCGTACTTATGCCATGATAGTGTGCGGCCATTCCCTTGAGGAAAATCAAAATTTGCGGTCAGGTCCAAAATCACGCCGTTTTTGTCCTTCGGGCTTCTGTTGGTAAACGCGACCGAAGAAATTAACGTTATAAACCCAGAATCATTTACGTATATTCTTATCTGTTTTGGCGCTACTAAATTGATTTTTGCATCCGTGAAGAAAAATCCGATCTGATAGAAAAGTGTCGAACTGCTTATCACAAACGCTGCGAGCGCAAGTATGTCAGTATTTCGTTCGACTTTGAAAATTCCAAAAAAGCTAAATGGTTTCATTTTGTACAGAGAGCTCTAAGAGAAAACAATATCTTGCCAAAAGTCTACTGGCACTGGAACTCATGGTAATAATCTCTCGGTGACTCTTCTATTCGATGTTTTTCAAATGGGTACTTATTTTCACTATTTCTAATTGTTTGCCAATTTTCCTCACCTGGATTTGCTCTCCAGTACACACGCATAAGAGATGTGCTCGATATCGACTCAGCGTATGTGTAATAGATACTGTTCTTTGTCCTGGCTGCTAATACACTCTCACCTTCTTCAAGTATCCACCATGCGGCAGTAGTCCACTCCCCACTAATATTTTTGTATCGGATTGCTGCTTGTATTCTTGTATCGCATGCATTTTTAAGTAGGACAGCATAATCGCCTCGGACAATCAGTGGGCTTTCATCGTTGTGCGAGTTTGTACCTGCCGGTGCTTCTTGATTGTCGCTATTTCCAGGGTCTTCGACTACCTTTGGCTGGCTTGCGAAACAATGATGTGGATGCCACGCCTTGCAGTGCGCGTACGTAATAGGTATGTGAAATATTAGCGTGAAAATAAACCAAATAGGAAGGATGCGATTTACCAACTTATGTGTATATGCGATACAGTTTTTTAGAATTATCATCAGAAATTACCTCGAAGCGCTAACCAGTAATCTTTCGTCTAAAAATAGACTCGGTCAATTACCCAAATAGACTATCCAAGATACATTAAATACGTCGCTAGCCCTACGGTTGCTCAGATGATTGTGGCGACGATGTTAGATGCTATCATTTGCTTCGAATAGGACTCTGCGAGTAATGTATTATTCGATCATCTCACAAATAGAGCGGTCTAAAGCTGTCGTTCAATCCATCAGTTGCTCCGACAGAAAAGGGCACGAAACCGGCACTGCCGCCCCGGCACAGCGTTAGCTGAAAGATGGGCTCCACAAATACGGAGTCCATCATGGAAAATCTTACTTCAAAAGCAACACCCTGGAACAAGGGTAAATTGGTCGGTCAGAAACTGCCGCTCAAATTAAAAGAGATCTGGGCAATCCGGGTTCG
>CAYZVB010000225.1:7516-9262 GCA_964481315.1 uncultured Granulosicoccaceae bacterium | reverse complement strand
GGGCTGGCTTCACTGGCATCTATTGACCAAAGATGCACAACATCAGTAAGCATGGGCGCATCGTCAGATTCAAGCAGACTCTCTACAGCTGCAGATGATGCAGCTGTATGTACTTTAACTTCCGACTGCTGCAGCCTCTGTGTAAGTTTACCGGCCATACCGGTACTGTCAGTTAATACCAGCCATTCACCTTCAGGTACTTCCGATTCAACACCGGCTTGTTCATCCTCTTCCCAGGTAAACTCATATAACCATTCATTTAATACATCCCGGGTAGCACGAGGTTTGGTCATGCTGCGCTGCAGGCTGAATACCGGTACAGAGCGCAACGTTAACTCTTCCACGGTCGCTATACGAACACCTTCATCATTGAACAACTCAAGGCTCACAACCCGGGTCTGATCATGTTGACGACCACTGGCCCTGACCCACACCGGACCGCTTGCCGCATGCTCCGAGCTAGACCCTGACAGGCCAAACGGCAGGTAGATTTGCTCGGCATCATCATCGGGGAACATGGCCTCTGCAATGCGGAAAGCCGCATCGGTAATTACCGGGTGCAGCCGATAACTGTCGCCGGGCAGTATGGCATCAGCCGGCAACTCCAGGCGTGCCAGCGCACTGCCGGACTGACCTGCGGGTTTATGTATTTCTTCAATAGCGTGGAAGCGCGGGAAGTATTCAAGACCGCGGGCTTCAAACCTTTTAGACAACTCATTGATATCAACAGGTTCATCAAAGCCTGCCATAGTCGCTTCTATGTCTATCGACGCCGCCGGACTGGGCAGCCGCCGCTCAAGGATTCCACGGGTATGTCGAACCCATTCGTCTTGTGGCGAAGGTCGACTACTGATTTCAAATTCATAACGGTCAGCTGTTGGCGTGGCGACCATTTGTACCGTGGCGGGCACATCGGTCAGCACCAGTGCACATTCAATTGCAACGTTGGTCAGGGCGACTTCGTCCTGCGCGAAAATAGTACGTGCCACCACCATTGCCATTTCAAAAAACGCGCTGGCCGGAAACACAACACTGCCAAACACGCGGTGATCGTCGAGATAAGCCGGGTTTGACGCACTGATAGTCGACTCAAAAATAATACTGCTGCCGGCGTTATCAATACGTCGATGTACCAGCGGGTGCATTCGCTGCCCGGCAACACCTGTTAACACCACGTCAGTCCAGCAACGCTGATAACGCCACGGGTAATTAGGCAACGGCAACCGCTGCGTTGATGCGTTAATCTCACGCCGATAAAACTTATGCCAGTCCACGCCGGCACCACGAACATAAAGCTCAGATATACACGCAAGCAGTGTGTGCCATTCGCGATCGGGTTTAAGTGTCGGCAGCCAGTCACCATAGTCTGAGGGCACACAGGACCGGCCCAGTCCGCACAGCGTTGGTCGTGGCCCTATTTCAATAAAGGTTTTGAATTTCTTCGATTGTGCATAAGCAATACCGTCTGCAAACCGCACAGCACCACGCAAGTGCGCAACCCAGTAATCGGCACTAAGCTGATCTTCTGTCCACGGTTGTCCGGTCACGTTGGAGATAAGTGTTCTTTCTGGCGCACGGTATGTCACCGTTGCAGCAATGCTGCGAAACTCATCGAGTATCGGATCCATCATGGGCGAATGAAAAGCATGTGACACTTTTAGCGCAGTGGTCTTTACACCCTGAGACTGCAGCGTTGCAACCACTGAGTCTACTGACGAACCATCACCGGACAGCACAGTGCTTTGC
>CAYZVB010000225.1:0-7506 GCA_964481315.1 uncultured Granulosicoccaceae bacterium | reverse complement strand
GCTTTGCGGAGCATTAACTGCTGCAATCGAAACATTAGCGACTTTACCAATAGCATTGCGCACTGTGTTTTCGTCTGCCGATACACTCACCATTTGCCCGCCCGATGGCAGCGACTGCATTAACCTGCCACGTGCGGCAACCAGCCTTATACCCTCTTCAAGAGAGAATACACCGGCAATACAGGCAGCGGCATATTCACCAATGCTGTGTCCCAGCATTAGATCAGGCAACACACCCCATGCTTCAAATACCTTTGCCAGTGAATACTCAACGGCAAACAACGCTGGCTGGGTATAACCTGTCTGATGCAGCTCACCACCTGTCCACAGGAAATCGAGCAGCGGCTTTTCCAGGTGCGGCTGTAGCAACTCCGCACACTGATCAAGCCAGTAACGGAAGGTGGCGTCGGTTGCGTACAACGCTTTACCCATCCCAACATGCTGCGCACCCTGCCCGGTAAAAAGAAAGGCAAGCTTCGGTGCGCGTCTGCCAATACTTCCGGTAACAACACCGGCAGGTACCTTACTTTCAGAAAACTCATCCAGTGAACGGGCAAGTGTGGCTGTATCAGCGGCGGTAAAAGCAACCCGATGTGTTAAATGCGAACGCCCCGTTGCAGCGGAATAACATAACTGTTGAATATTGGTATTGCTGTTACCTTCAAGTTGCCGCGCATAGCGACCGGCAAGCTCCGGCAACGCAGCTGCACTTTGTGCCGACAATGTGAGAATCCGCTCCGGACTTTCAACTTCAACCTGCGAAGCATTACTAAAGACCTGCTCAGGCGCCTGTCCAACAATCAAGTGTACATTAGTACCGCTCATACCAAACGCACTAATACCTGCAAAACGCCCTTCACCCTGCCACGGCGTGTTTTCGGTTGGCACGTGCAGTGGCCAGTCATCCCACGGTATATGCCGGTTGGGTTCACTAAAGTTAAGGTGCGGTGGAATCGTATTGTGCTGCAGCGACAGCACCACTTTCATCAGGCCGGCCACACCGGCCGCAGAATCAAGGTGGCCGATATTGGTTTTAACCGATCCCAGATACAATGGTTTTGTTCGCTCTTCACACAGCACCCGTGCGATAGCCATCACTTCAATCGGGTCACCCAGCGGCGTACCGGTGCCGTGTGTTTCTACATAATCAACCTGTTCCGGTGATAACGCTGCATCTGCCAGCGCTTCCTGCAACATCGCACGCTGTGCCGGTCCACTGGGCGTGGTAACGGTACGCGCCTGACCATCGTGATTAACCGCCGAACCCTGAATAACTGCAAGAATGTTATCGTTGTCGGCCTGTGCGTCAGTTAAGCGTTTTAACGCCACCATGCCGCAACCTTCGCCCTGACCAAATCCGTCAGCACCGGCATCAAAGGTTTTGCATCGACCGTCCGGTGATAACGCCTGCATCTGACAAATGCCAATCAAATGCTCAGGCGCAAGTATTAGACTGACACCTCCGGCCAGTGCCAGATCACTTTCACCCAGTCGCAGTGACTGACAGGCAAGATGCACAGCCAGTGAAGACGAAGAACAGGCGGTATCGAGTTGTATAGCCGGCCCGTGGGAATCGAGAATATGACAGATACGACCGGCGGTTAAACCGCGTAAACCACTTAGCTGCGCGTAACGATCAATCTCACGATTATCGGCCGCATAGATTCGCTGCATGGAATAGTCATCCCAGTACTGCCCGACAAACACTCCGGTTTTACCGCCTTTTAAACTGTCCGGTGCAATACCTGCGTGCTCAAGTGTTTCCCAACAGATTTCCATCACAAGTCGCTGCTGCGGATCGAGGCTTTCTGCTTCACGTGGTGACAGACCGAAAAACTGGGGATCAAACTGATCTATGTCGTCGAGGTAATGCCCCTGTCGCACATACATTTTCCCGGGTACGGTCATTTCGGGGTTGTACCAGGCATCAACATCCCAACGCTCAGCAGGAATGTCACGCAGAATGTCGCGACCACTGCTCAGTAACGCCCAAAAGTCATCCGGGGTTCGAACGTCACCGGGATAGCGACACCCCATGCCAACTATTGCAATAGGCTCACGCTGTGCTTCGGTGTTATCTCGTGACGCAAGCTCTGCTCGCAGCCGTGCGATTTCGGCATTCGCTTCTTCAAGCGATAGTAAGGGGGAGTCATCAGCCATGTTTTATTGCTCGCGCAACCGGAACCGCTGCAACTTGCCGGTGGCAGTTCGTGGAAGTGCCCCGGTAAATTCAATCCAGCGCGGCCGTTTGTGTGCATCGAGTTTTTTAGCACAGAGCTTCAGCAGCTCGGCCAGCAAAGCGTTCGACGCTTCTATGTCAGTTTGAAGACATACAAATGCTTTGGGCTTAAGTAGCTGTGCGTTGTCGTACCCGCCAACCACAGCACACTCGGCGACAGCGTCGTGTTCCATCAGCACACTTTCAATCTCCACCGGTGACACCCACAGCCCGCCGACCTTAAGCATGTCGTCACCACGACCGGCGTGCCAGTAAAAACCATCCTCATCAACCCGGTAACGATCACCGGTAAAAAGCCATTCACCACGGAAAGTGTGTCGACTCTTTTCATACTGATGCAGGTAAAAAAGTGCGGTGGACTCACCTCGCACCATCAGGTGACCAACCTCTCCTGCAGCAACATCGTTACCTTCGTCGTCCACCAGACGAACGTCATAGCCGTTGATTGGCTTGCCACTGCTACCGGGGCGAATGTCACCAGGCACATTGGCCATAAACGTGTGATAGGTTTCGGTACAGCCAATAGTGTCGAGAATTTCAAGCTGGGTTGCAGCTTTCCAGGCCTCCCATGCCGGTGCCGGCAATGCTTCGCCTGCAGACAAACACAGCCGGATAGACTCGAGGCTGTAGCGTTCGGTAAAGTCAGGTAAAGCGAGTATGGCACCATACACAGTGGGCACACTGACAAATACCGTAGGTTTGTAAGTTTCAATGGTTTTGAGTACCGCCGCCACCTGCCTGGGTGAGCCTGAATAAAGCACACAACTGGCGCCGACATACCACGGGAAGATCAAATTTCCACCAATGCCGTAAACAAAAAACAGCTTCGCCACAGAGAACGTACAATCGTTTTCACTGAGCCCAAACACATCAACGCCCGCAAGCTGTGCAATTAGCGGGTAGTCTTTGTGAGCATGCATTACCCCTTTAGGCATACCGGTGGTGCCACTGGAATAGTGCAATGAACAAAAGTCATCCCGATGCGTTTTTGCAGCTTCAAGCGTTACCGGCATATTGCTTAACCAGTCATCAAAGCCGGTTAAGTCAGCGTTATTGTTTTCACCGATTACAATCACCTTTACCAGTGTTTGATGCTGAGCAAGCACAGGCTCTATTATTGGCAACAGACTGTCATGAACAATCAATACACGGGCCCGGGAATCACCAAGAATATAATCGTATTCTTCGGTTTTAAGTAGTGTATTCATACCCAGTGCGATTGCACCGACTTTGCCTGCAGCAAAAAACGAGGTAACCCACTCGGCCCTGTCGGGACACAAAATCGCAACACAGTCTCCACAACGTACATCGAGCTGCAACAGCGCATTGCCAATTTTATTGACTTGTTGCGAAACCTCGCCAAAAATCATCGAACCATCATCGGTCAGAATGGCTGTTTTGTCGGCGCGAGTCTCAAGATTGTGCTCGAGAATCTCACACATGTTGTAGTGAAGCGGAAGATCAGAAGCTTTCATGGCACCGTGCTCAGCAGAAATCTTGGTGTTGCTGTGCTGCAGTGTCAGGCGTCATAGGCTGAAACCAGCTCACCGAAAGTTTCCGGGTAAAGGTCGCCCTCCAGTATCGCTTTGGGTATGTAGCCAACTTCCTTTTCAATAGACGTTAGCAGTGACATAAATGCCAGTGAATCGAGGCCGTAAACATCGAGCTCGTCGTCATCATCAATCGCGTCGGGAAACGGCATGGGTGAGTGCTCGGCAACCACAGCAGCCAGTCTGCTTTGCACAATATCTCTGGTATTCACTGAATTATCTCCTCGGGCAATTAACTGAGCGAATCCGGACCGGACCCGCGAATGTTGCCATTGTACTGCCGGTGCTGCTGCGTTTTAAGGCCCGTGAGCTACGGCACAGCCACAGACCGGTGGAACAGATCGCATATTTCAACGATCATTGCGGTCACTAACGGCTTCCCTGGCCCACCACCACACCCGGTTCAATTGTCGGCGGCGCGGCATTCAGCTGATCCATCGCAAATCCTGCAGCCTGCTTGTAGCGCGCCATAAACTCACGGCGTTCGTCACCCGGCAAAACGTCTTCGATATTGTCGAAAACCCCACCACAACGTTCGTCAAGCAGGTTTAACAGACCAAAGGGCCCCGCACCGCGGTTGCGTAACACTACTTCGGAAATTTTACTGCAAAGCTGATCATCGTAGGCTTTCAGCGCAGCCGGTGTCACACCGTGCTCAAGCATATTGGCACCGATAACACGCGCATCAACAATCGCCTGACTGGCACCATTTGAACCGGTCGGGTACATCGCATGTGCCGCATCTCCCATTAATGCCACCGACCCGTCAGCCCATGTGGAAACCGGATCACGATCAATCATTGGATTTTCGTAAGCACAATCGGCACTGCGCAACATCGCCGGCACATCCAGCCAATCGTACCTGAAGTGTTCAAAGTGGTGGATAAAGTGATCCAGCTCTACTTCGCGAAACCAGCCTTCCTGCTGCCAGCCGTCTGAATTGTCGACGGTAACCTCTGCGATCCAGTTAATCAGTGACATGCCATTTTCATCGGGATGAGAGATCGGGTAAATCACCATGCGATGCTGATGCGTACCCAGTCCGATAAACGACGAGGTAGTACGCATGGGTTTAACACGCGCGGTACCACGCCACATCAGCGCTCCACCCCAGTGAATAGGCGGTTGCTCAGGATGCATTTGTGCACGCACCGCCGAGTGTATGCCGTCGGCACCGATAAGCAGGCGACCATTCAATTCTGAACTGTCGCCACTGGCAGACTGCAGCGACACAGTCACACCGGAGCCTTCGTTCCTGTATGCAACCACCCGCTGACCGGGAACTACCGCGTCTTTACCAAGTCGTTCGAGCACTTTGTTATACAGCATCATTAGTAACTGCCCGCGATGCACCGCATATTGCGGCCAGCGGTAACCGGCATCGAGGCCGCGTGGTTCGGCATAAACCTCCTTGCCGTTGAGCCCCACCAGCGCCCACTCTTTAGCAGGCACCCCAATCGCATCGAGATCGGATAATTCCACCCCGGCTTCCAGCAACTCGCGAACGGCGTTTGGCTGGATGTTAATACCAACCCCGAGCGGTCGCATCTCACGGGACGCTTCGACAACCACACACGGCACACCGATTTGATGCAGTGTCAGCGCAAGCGAAAGCCCGCCGATGCCACCGCCGGCAATAATGACTTTATTGGATTGGTCCCGGTTCAAAATGGCCAGCCCCTGTTTACAGTTAACGAATGTTCAGCCACAACGCGTTAAACATACAAAACGTTCAGCACTTAAAAAGGATACTACCAACATTTCACCATGGTGATTATCACGGCTGACGCTCAAGTGGTGTTTGCCGAAAAAACTCACACATTATCGTGTACAGCTCCGGGTAGGCGGCAACCAGGCGGTCGGGTGTTTCAAAAAACACCTCACCCAAAACGGCAAAAAACTCTGCGGGATCGGTAGCACCGTAGCGGTCAATACCGGCCCGGGGGTTTTGCTGAAAATCCGCAAAGGCGTTCGACATAAACTGCGTCCAGTCCGCCGGATCCATGCCCTGTTGCATTGGCGGGAAACCATTGGCCCGTCCGTTTAACATATCGAGCTTGTGCACAAACTCGTGAATTACGACATTGTGGCCATCGTTATCACCGGCCTGTGCTACGTCCTGCCACGATAATATCACCGGCCCTCGAACCCACGCCTCGCCACTTCGATGGCTGCTTCCGGTGTGTGTTACACCAAAGCGGTCGACACTGGCGGCCTCACTTTTAAATCCACCCGGGTAGACAATTACGGTTGACCAGCCTTTGTACCATTCCAGACCCAGCTCCAGTATCGGCAAACAGGCTTGCAGTGCAATGGACTGTTTCACTTCACTGGTAATCACAAAATCGTGTGCACCGCTAATGTGCTTGTCATGCAAAAACAACGTGGCAAGCCGATAGAGCTTCTGTCGCTGCACGTCGTTCAGCCGCGCAAGCACAGGCATGGTATCGTTAATTTGTTGCCAGTCGGCTGTGGTAAACGGGCTGCGCGACAGTATTCGACTTTCACGCCACTGCCTTATTTTCGCAAACATCGGGATTCGATTTCCTGTAGGTTTAAGTGGCACTGGTTAATTCTGCCGCCGCTTCGGGCACATACACATAAGAGTGTCAGCTTCCGAACCGTACCGGCTAAGCCCTCACAAACGTTATGTTATAGTGTCGTTGTAATTCTGTAACTACCACACTCTACAACTGACTGGATAAACAATGAAGCTGGCAACACTGGCAAACGACACCAGGGACGGCGTTCTTGTGGTGGTTTCGAAAGACCTGACCCAGTGCAGTGCGGTGGGGCATATCGCACCGACGCTGCAGGCAGCACTCGATAACTGGTCGGTATGCGGCCCGCGCCTCGGCAGAGTGGCAGAATCACTCGAGCGCGGCTACCAACCAGTACAGCGCTTTCACGAACGTCAGGCATTGTCGCCACTGCCGCGTGCCTATCAATGGGCTGACGGCTCAGCTTATGTTAACCACGTAGAGCTGGTCAGAAAGGCACGTGGCGTTGAAATGCCCGAGAGCTTTTGGGAAGTACCGCTCATGTACCAGGGCGGATCAGATACGTTCCTCGCACCGCGCTCACCTATTGTGATTGCCGACGAAGCCTACGGCATAGACATGGAAGGCGAAGTCGCAGTCATTGTCGACGATGTTCCGATGGGGGCAAGTCGCGAACAGGCATTACAGGCCATCAGACTGATCATGCTGGTCAACGATGTTTCATTGCGCAACCTGATACCCGCTGAACTTGGTCGGGGTTTCGGATTCTTTCATTCCAAACCATCTTCGGCGTTCTCACCGGTTGCAGTCAGCCCGGATGAACTCGGCGACGCATGGCGCGATGGAAAAGTGCACCTGCCACTGTCGGTTGACTACAACGGCGAACCATTCGGACGCGCCAACGCAGGCATCGATATGACATTCGATTTCGGCGTGCTGGTTGCGCATGCAGCCAAAACCCGCAGCCTTTGCGCAGGAACCATTATTGGCTCTGGTACGGTTTCAAACAAACTGGACAACGGCCCCGGCAAGCCATTGCAGGAAGGCGGAGTGGGTTATTCCTGTATAGCGGAGGTCCGCATGATCGAAACGATCAACAACGGACAACCCACCACCGGATTTATGCAGTACGGCAGTAAAGTACGTATCGAGATGTTGAACGAAGACGGCAAATCGATCTTCGGTGCAATTGAACAGGAAGTTGCCAGCTCGTGAC
>CAYZVB010000224.1:0-9325 GCA_964481315.1 uncultured Granulosicoccaceae bacterium | reverse complement strand
CCGCGGACCTCAACATAGAAAGCTCCGGCGACAACCTCGCAGCCGGTATCGCAGAACATATCAATGCAACGGTGGTCTTAACCCTGGGCGCGCGCGGCGTGATTGCGGTAAACAAAGATCAGACGCTGGCTATTTCGGGTGTCAGCGTAAACTCCGTTGACACAGTAGGCGCGGGTGATACCTTTGCAGGTTATCTCGGTGCCATGCTTGAACGCTCAGAACCGCTGCAAAGGGCGTGCGAAATAGCCAACAGTGCCGCGGCACTTGCCTGCACAAAGCCCGGTGCACAAACTGCTATGCCACTAATGAGTGAGTTGAATATAAACGGTGTTTGACAGATGGATACAATTACCACACAAAACAATTATATCGTTGTACCACCAACAACTCCCAACGATAAATCAACAACCCGTAAAATCTCCAGAATGCTCGCAGACCTGGAAGAAATAAAAGAAGCTCACCTTCCTTCAATTATTGAATTTGGAGAAAGCACACAGGCAAAACCTGCACTGTTTCTGCTGGTCACTGACAGCTGTGACAAAAACAGCCTGCACAGCATTATCGATCAAAAACTTAATGGCGGTTTTTTCAGGCGTAAAACAATAGCAGTTAAATTGATCGATGAAGACTTTCCGCTTCTGCAGTCTATTCGCGATGCCCAGTGCCTGATCGGCTGGAGAGACTAGCTTGCAACCCGCAGACGCCGGCAGGAATTGTTACCGGCAACTGAACCATTTAGTCAGGGTTTGGCAGCAGAACCGTACTTGGTGCGATGTAGTGTTTTTGCCTGCTGTACCCACTTGTCGCGCTGGATTCTACCCGAAAACTGTGGCAGTTGATCGTCGAGCTCCTGCACGCCCTTTTTATCCAGTAGCGCTACCTGCCTGAAGTAATAGACACCGGTCTTGTGTAATAGCTTTTCAAGCACCGGCCCTACACCTTTAATTTCCTGAAGATCGTCACGCTCAGACTTCTTTGGCGTTATCTCAGGTACTGACCAGCCGGTTGGTGTATAGCCATTCGCGGTGGCTTTTTTCGCCCTGGGCTTGGCACTAACCGGTGTATTGACCTGCTCTGCCGGTGCCTGCTCGACCTGGGTATGTTCTACCTGCGTATGTTCTACCTGCGATACGGGCTGCGCAGCTTCATTTGCAGCGTCAGCGTCGATAGCGGATTCAGACTCATCGTGCTGCGATACTTCCTGCGTTTCTTCCTGCGAGCTGGCTACCGGAGCACTTGCCACTGCTGCATCGGCGTCACTGTCTGTTGCGTGGTTTAACGCCGGAGACAACGATGCCTGCGGTGAAGACACCGAAGCCGGTGTCCCTCTGACGTCATTTGTACCCGCGCCAACCGGATCACCGGCAGATGCAGCTGATCGTCGCGCCGGCGAATAGCTGGAAATATGATGAACAGTGCCGCTCTGCGTTGCACCGGGAGACTGCAGCGCCTGTGTTGTGGCTGCCAGCAAGGATTTTTCGATATCAGCTTTTTCCTGCTTAAGTCGCTGCAGTTCTTCTTCACTTTCGGTAAGACGCTGACTGAGGTCTTCGTTTTGTGCTTTGTGCTGGTCGAGCTCCTGCTCAAAGCTCTGCTTCTGCTCGGTTAATTGCTGTTGCGAGCTGTCGTAACGACTTTGCAATCCGGCTGCATCCCGAACCTGCGACGCGTTGTTGTCGTCCATCACCTCTTCCATTTGATGGTTAAGGTTCTTGTAACGATTATTAAGATCCATAAAAGCCTGCTCAAGTTCTGCCTTGGCCGCTTGCTCTTTCTTTAACGCCTGACGGGTCTCTGCGAGTTCATCATCAGTTTCATTATCGATTGCTGCAACAGCTGTTTCAGCCGTTGCTTCTTCAGCTGGCGCGTCGAGCAGATCATCAATGTCGACAATTTCACCGACGGCATCTTCCGACTGAGCGACACTATCTGTCATTTGAGCCAGTTGCAGTTCCGCCGCTTCTGCCCTTTGCAATGCTGCATCACGTTCTTCAATTAACACAGTGGCAGCACCCTCCAGCGGTACCTGCTCTGTCTGCGCAACCACCTGCGGCTGCACAAGCGGCTGTTGTTGCCGTCGCCAGCGCCACAGCAACCAGCCAGTCGCCAGACCAACCAGAAACGTAATTAATAATGGAACGACAATATCCCAAAGTACCCAAGGCATAACAGTATCCCGTAACTTTATTCAGTTATTTGCTGGTCGGGCACATTAAAATGCACCCGACGGTTGCGTTTTCGACCTTCACTGGTGTCGTTATCTACCAGCGGCAATCTTGAACCATAGCCGACAGCAATCAGCCTTGAGGCATCAATAGACTGACTTACCAGGTATTGCCGCACCGATTCAGCGCGGTCTATGCTCAGTTGTTCATTAACGGCTTCACGGCCGACGTTATCGGTGTGTCCTTCCACTTCAACTTTCATCGACGGGTAACGCTGCAGAACCTCAACAATCCGGTTCAGGGTCTGCTCGGCGTCACTGGTTAGCCTTGCGGTGCCGCTATTGAACACCACGTTTTCCCGCACTGTCGGCGCCAGTGAGTCAAGTTCACCCTGCAATGTATGCATACTGATTTCAGGGCCGGGTGATGAGCTGTTGTCGTGTACCGTAATACGCTCGGTAACCATAATGCCGCGGCCTCGCGCTGAAGCGGCAACTTCCTGCAGGCTGTTTTTAATTTGATCACTGGCCACTGCAGCATCGAACGTCAGTTCGCTGCCGTGAAGATTTATTTGTCCGCTAACACCCGGTTTAAACTGCGCAATAATCTCTGCCAGACCGTCCACTCGAGAATCACTACCGGGCGTACCTGCTGCCTGATCACTAACCGTTACGCGATCAACAACACTGACATTAAGACCGGCTGCTTCATGCGCTGCAAACGAAAGTCGGCGGCGTTGTTCATCGGTCAGAACGTTACCCTGCATAGTTAATGAAGTACCATCGCTGTTGACGGTGACATCGACAACACCGGTTTGCGCCACTGTTGTCTGACCACTGATATTGAAATCGAGAATCGCAGCGGTAGCGGCACTTTCTATCAGATTGGCATTAGCTTTATCCGATGTGTTTACGCGGTACTGTAAACGCGATTGATCGAGGCTTGCCGTAAACAGGCTGACATGTTCCACGCTTGACGCATCGAGCATGTTAGTCAGCACTGATAGCTTTGCTGCAGAGGTCTCTTCGGCGATATCCAGCACCTCAAGATTATCCTGGATATTCTCAACACCGGTACCAAGCAGAGCATTAACCAGAGACTGCCGCTGACCTGCCGACTCAACCACACCCTCAACAATTGCCGAGTTATTCTGTAGATTGATATCGACCGTCAAAGAATTGCCGGTAATACCGGTTTGCGCTTCAGGCATCAGGACTGATGCACTCTCCTGTACACCAACTGTTGAAGCAACTTCCATATCACCGCTGTCAGCAGGCTCGGCAAACACTTCAATATTTCGTATACCGCGTGCAAATAACCCAGGCGTTGCCGCCGGAGTTTGTTCATCACCACGACGCATTATTTGTTCGAGCTGCTCGGCGCTTACGCCCTGTGGAAGTTCACCATAAATACTGACATCACGGTAGGACCAGCGCAGGTTCAGGGTCGACGCATCGACACCGGCCTGTTGCAGCTGCATTCGGCTATGCTGGTCAAGCCGGGACTCAATGTGTGGAATGCCCCACATCAGTGTGACAAACACCGCCACCGCAAGTGCCCACAAACTTGCTGTCCACGTCAGGCGTCGAGACCACGGCTGTGGCTCGCCCGGCGCGGCGCGTAAGTATGGCATCCAACCATTATCACTGGTTTTTCGGATCGTTTCTGACACAACCTTGCCTGTCTGATTAGTTGTTGCGTAAAGTGCCACCGCCGTTAACAGAGGCTACACTAAACACTCTAAGTATAGATGCGCACCGGGTAAGTTACCTCTATGTCACGGTTGTTTGTTTTCACAGTGATTTACCTGAACGGTCGCCGCATGGCGCAATAATCCTGCCGACTTCAAATCAACTACGGCCATCTGGCGTTAAGATGGCACCACACCATGACTGCCTGAAACACATTTACCCGGGATATACACTTGACTCTATCTATAAATAGCAGCCATTCGCCGAAACACCAGCTCGGACTCGGTTGTTTGCCGATATTCGGCCTGTTGTTACTTACTGTGATCATTACCATCGCGGGCACTGTGTGGGCGATCAACAGCCCGTGGCTTAACAGCAAATTCAAACCGGTTGAATTGTCCGAGTCTGAACAGGTCAGCCTGTCGCAAAAACTCAATGCACTCGGCAACTTCCCTGTAACCGCCGAACAGGACAAACCTGCGGACACTGAATTTCGCATCGACACCGGCGACACCTCACAGGAATTGCAACCCGAGGTATACACTGAAGATGACAGCAAGCGCAGAATTGAACTGACTGAGCGGGAACTCAATGCGCTGCTGGCAGAAAATACCGATATGGCCGAGCAGGTGGTCATTGCGCTGACCGACAACATGGCAAGCGTCAAACTGTTGGTCGATGTAGATCCGGACTTTCCGTTTATTGGCGGTAAAACACTGAAAGTCAGCAGCGGTACTGAATTGTCATATGCCAACAACCAGCCGTCTGTGGTAATGAAAGGTGTCAGTGTATGGGGCATTCCCATTCCAAACGCATGGCTTGGCGGAGTTAAAAATATCGATCTGATAGAGCAATTCGGCGGCACCGACGGGTTCTGGAAATCATTTGCCGACGGTATTGAAGACATACGCGTTGAAAACGGCAAACTGCTCATCCAGCTTGCCGAATAGTTCTTCAGCAAGTCTGTACAACACACCGCGGGAAAGCTTATTTTAAGGTACAGGTAAAACCTACGGAGGACAGCGTGCCTGAACTGCCGGACATCACCGTTTATATTGAAGCGCTGCAGGAAAGAATTGCCGGGGCGACGCTAAACGCTGTGGTGATTGGCAGTCCTTTTCTGTTGCGCACGGTAGAACCGGATTTATCGAGTTTTACCAACGCCCAGGTCACCGGCTTCAAACGAATTGGCAAAAGGGTCGCCATTGAATTTTCAAACACTCAATGGATGGTCATTCACCTGATGATTGCCGGTCGATTTCAATGGTATGAAAACGATCAGAAAATTCCACGTACTAAAGCACTGGCCGATTTTAAATTCAGCACCGGCACATTGCGCTTAACTGAAGCCGGATCAAAACGTCGCGCGTCGCTGCATTTGTTTTCATCCGAATCAGATCTGCAATCCGTTGATCGTGGCGGCATTGAGGTACTGCAGTGCAATGGCAGTGCATTCAGGCAGCAGCTAACACTGCGAAACCACACGTTAAAACGCGCGCTGACAGACCAGTCTCTTTTCAGCGGTATTGGCAATGTTTATTCGGATGAAATACTGCACCACGCACAACTGTCTCCCGTGGCACTGTCGCAAAAGCTGTCTGACGACGAGATCAATCGACTCTATAAAAGCACCATCAAAATACTCAACCACTGGACTGACGCACTAAGTGCAGAAAGGGGTGATAAGTTTCCTGCCAAAGTCACAGCGTTTCGTCAGGGGATGGCCGTGCATGGACGTTACCGGCAACCCTGTCCGGTATGTGAAACCAGTATTCAGCGAATCAGATACGCAAGTAATGAAACCAACTATTGCCCGCGATGCCAGACCGGCGGCAAACTGCTGGCCGACCGGTCGTTATCGAGACTGTTAAAGAAAGACTGGCCACGCACTATTGAGCAACTGGAAGATTCCCCTGCGCCGGGGACGAAGTCTTAACGTGCAATGCTCTACCCGCGTCAGGCAATACCACCCATGCACAGATACTTCATCTCCAGGTAATCGTCGATACCATAACGCGAACCTTCGCGACCAATACCGGATTCTTTAACACCACCAAACGGAGCAACTTCGGTAGAGATAATGCCTTCGTTAATACCGACAATACCTGTCTCAAGCGCTTCTGCCACACGCCAGATACGATTAATATCACGCGCATAGAAATAGGCAGCCAGACCAAATTCGGTATCGTTGGCCATCGCTACACCTTCCTGTTCGTCGGTAAAACGAAATACCGGTGCTACCGGACCAAAGGTTTCTTCGCGGGTTACGAGCATGTCGGTAGTTACATCGGCTATTACTGTCGGTTGATAAAATAGTCCGCCGAGTTCGTGGCTTTTACCGCCGGTAATCACCCGTGCACCTTTGGCAACCGCGTCCTCGACGTGTTCTGTCACTTTATCAACCGCTTCCTGGTTAATCAGCGGACCCTGCTGTACATCACCGGATTCAAACGCACCGACTTTCAATTCCTGCGAGGCCTGCGCAAGCTTGCTGCAGAACTCATCGTAAACGCTATCCTGCACAATAAAGCGATTAGTACATACGCAGGTTTGCCCGGAGTTTCGATACTTGGACATCATTGCCCCCTGCACAGCGGCGTCAATATCGGCGTCATCGAACACCAGAAACGGTGCGTTACCGCCAAGTTCCATAGACACTTTTTTGACCGTACCGGCACATTGTTCCATCAATAGTTTGCCAACCGCAGTCGAACCGGTAAACGACAACTTACGAACCGTGGGTGAAGACGTTAATACGCCTCCCACGACGGATGCCTGATCGGTGGTGACAACACTGAATACACCGGCAGGCACACCCGCACGCTCTGCAAGCTCAGCCATTGCCAGTGCAGACAAAGGTGTTTCAGCGGCAGGTTTTACCACCATGGTACAACCGGCCGCGAGTGCCGGCGCTACTTTTCTGGCGATCATGGCAGTTGGAAAATTCCATGGTGTGATCGCTGCGGTCACACCAATAGGCTGCCTGATGACAATAATTCTCTTATCAGCGGCATGACCTGGAATAACATCACCGTAAACACGCTTGGCCTCTTCGGCAAACCATTCGATAAAGCTTGCACCATAGGCAATTTCTCCACGGCTTTCGGCCATTGGCTTGCCCTGCTCCGAACTCAGAATAACGGCCAGGTCTTCCTGATGATCGAGCATTAACTGAAACCAGCGACGCAGCACCGCGGCTCTTTCTTTGGCGGTTTTTGCGCGCCATTCCGGCAGCGCTCTGTTAGCAGCTTCCACTGCCGCCTCGGCTTCGGCAGCGCCACAGTCAGCCACCTCAATAAATACCTCGCCACTTGCCGGGTTGTCCACCGGAAAAACACCACCACCTGAAGCGGATACCCACTGTCCGTCAATGTATGCCTGTCCGCGGAGTAGATTGCCGTCTTTGAGTTGCATGTATGTTGTGTCCGTTAAATTAAGTTGATTCAGATATCAGACTGCCATACCGCCGATGCGGCAAGCCGTCCAACCACTACACCCTGAGAATTCAGAATGTCCGGTGCATACCACTGCTGCAATGCATGATAGGCATCGGATGAGATTATGTTGAGGTGCCGCAATACCGCACCCAGCGCTGCATCGGCAGCGCGGGTTGCGCCGTCGTCGATCTTCAATGCAATGGCAATTCCGTCGCCCGGCGCAATAGCAGCAAAAACCCCTTCAGCGCCGGTTTTAACGACCAGATCGGAATGTGCCTGCATGGTTGCAGTACAACAACGCTCACTGCCGGCAACCATTTGCGGATGCGCATGCATGACATCAAGTACGGTACGCATAGCCCTGGCACGCGCGCTGTCGTCACCTTTCAGCCTGCAAAATCCGGCCAGCGCACGGGCAAAGTCCTGCAGAGGCATTGCCAGCGCCGGCAGCCCGCAGCCGTCCCGATCCCACGGCAGCGTGGCGACATTTATACCGGTTAAATCGGTCAGTACCTGCATCCAGTGTTGCTGAGTCTCATGCTCGTACTGCGAGTAATCCTGCAACGAAACGTTAAGGTACTTGGCCAGTGTCAGCATGCCGGTGTGTTTACCCGAACAGTTGTGCAATCGACGCTGCGCGTCACCACCGTCACGCAGCAGCTGGTGCGCTGTACCCTGATGCAACGGCAGCGACGGACCACAGGCCAGCATGGACTCATCGAGCCCGACCTTTTGCATCCAGTCAGTCAGTACCGCCTGATGCGCCTGTTCTGCATTGTGCGAGGCACAGGCAAGCGCCAGTGCTTCATTGCTGAGATTAAAATGCGCTGCTGCACCACTTTCTATTAGTGGTATTGCCTGCACCGGTTTAATCGCCGAACGTGGAAACACCATTGCGCTGATATCGCCAAGCGAAAAAATCACTTCGCCTTCTGCATTGACAGCCACCACCGAACCGCGATGAAACGATTCCCTGGTATCGTTGCGGAAGATATCGACGAGTATCGGATTCAAGTGAGAAATTCCTGTGCTGACCGGTAGTGCAGTTGTGCTTTCTTCAGGTAAATATGGTGGCTTAGCTGATATGCTGAGCGGCAACCTATGCAGCAATTCTGCCCACCCTGACTCACCCGGATAACGCAATTTTGGCGATAGCTCACCGCACCAATTCCCGAATTGTTTCATTGGGAATGTACGACCAGCCATTCCTGCACTCGACCAACGATCTGCTGTGGCAGGAAATCCGCCATTCTATTACAGATATTGATGCAGGAATTGAATTACCCGTCGAATTGAATCGCGCCATGTCGCTTACTGACCAATGGCTAAGCCCCGATTTACTGCTGTCACAAACCTGCGGGTTTCCGTATATCACCCGCTTCCACAAGCACCTGCAACTGGTGGCAACGCCGGTCTATGTGCAAGAAGGCTGCAATGCTGCTGAGTATTCAAGCTTTCTTATCGCTAAAACAGGAAGTTCGAGGCATCTGCGCGACTATCGCGGCACCCGCCTGGCGGCCAACTCTGCCGATTCACTATCAGGCTTCGTCAGTCTGCAAATCAAACTGTCTAATGAAGGACTGCGCGGACCGTTCTTCAAACAGTGTATTTTCAGTTTGGCACATGCAAAGTCACTGCAAATGGTGGCACAGAACGAAGCTGATCTGTGTTGTATTGATGCGGTGACCTGGGGCCTGCTTGTACAGCAGATGCCTGCGTTGCAAAAAGACCTGCAAATTATCGGGGAAACACAGAGCTTTCCGGCATTGCCGCTGGTAACTTCAAATACACTGCCCGCAGCTACCGTCGACGTGCTTCGCGAGGCGTTGAACCGTGTAATCGACAATCCACGTGCAGCACCGGCGCTGCAACAACTTGGCATTGAGGAATTCAGGCAGTTGACCCACAGTGACTATCTGCGGATTCTCGACAGCTTTGATGCAAGTGGTGATTACCAGGTCGCCGAGCAAACAAAAAATGCCTAGTGCTCTGGCAACACTAAAAATTGGAATACAGTATGACTTTCGATGTG
>CAYZVB010000223.1:2339-9327 GCA_964481315.1 uncultured Granulosicoccaceae bacterium | reverse complement strand
CGGGCCAGATTCAGGTTTTTATAAGGCGTAATCAGGTTGATATGAATTTTTAGTTCACGAAAGACTTTTAACACCCGTCGGCTCACGGCTTCGGCGGTATTGGAAAATGCTTCATCGAGAAATACCGTGCAATACACTGGATGATCACTCCCCATTGGGGTCAGTACGTAGGCAAGGCTTGCAGCGATAACGGTGCCGGCAAAAGATTCTTTCTCGCCACCGGACTTACCGCTTGAGGATTCCAGTACATCCAGAATGTTGTCGGTTTCGTTGTCGATTTCTTCGGCATAAAAATTCATTTGGAATCGCGGGTCGAGCAGACGCTTACTTTCCTGATTGTGCGCAGTGGCAGGGTTGGAGGCTTTATCAAGAATTTCTATGATGTCTTTAATTGCCAGAAAGCGTGATTCGTGGTTATTCCCCATGGAATCGCTGAGCAGATTCTTCAGGCGCTGTTCCATATCGTTAACGTGTGCGTGATTTTCACGCCGCGTTTTAAGCCGCAGGTATGACCCTTCTCGAAACTCGGTTTGTAATAGCACGTGATTGATAACATCGATTCGATCGCGAATCTCTTCACGCTCCGACTCTATTTTTTCCCGAATGGCGGCGAGTGACTGGGTGGTGTGCAGGTTAAGTCTTTTGCCAAACTGTTTAACGAGCTTGGGCAGGCCTTCGTTTTGCAGAGTTTCCAGGTACTCCAGGTAGTCCTGACAATCTTGAAAATCCTGACTTCCCCATTCTGCAGCGATGGTGGTCCAGCGTCCGCGGAATCTGGAAATGATACCCACTGATCGAGTCATGTGTCGGTTACACTGCGCGTCCAGTTCAGATTTTTGTTGATTAAGCGCGAGTGTGTGTTCGCGTTCGAGTTCATCAATAGCGTCAAGCTGCGCATCGGTTATCTCACCAATGGTTTGCTGTAATTGCTGATTGATTTTTTCATCATTCTGAAAGGTTGCAAGCCGCGCTTCACAGCCAGTGATTGCACTGCGGGCGCGCTCTATCGCACTTTCTACTTCCCATAAAGCCTTTTGTTTTTCTTCGAGTGAAGTTGCCTGCGTTTCTTTGTGTGCTTTTGCACGCTGCCAGATTTCTTCGGCGATTTGCAGGGACCCACCCTGACGGTTTAGTGCGTCCAGATCTTGTTCCAGACGTTCGACCCGGGTTTGTGCGGTCGGCAGATCGACCTGTGACCATTGCAGCTCATGCAGCTGTTCCCACTTTTTGAATT
This sequence comes from uncultured Granulosicoccaceae bacterium, assembly GCA_964481315.1. GTDB lineage: Bacteria > Pseudomonadota > Gammaproteobacteria > Granulosicoccales > Granulosicoccaceae. The sequence goes on along the minus strand of CAYZVB010000223.1, from coordinate 8,093 downwards.
GTTTTTCGAAGGCGTCGAGCGCAGCGCGAGAATTTTGCAATGCCGCAGTGGCATCGTTCAGCGCTTGTTGTATGGTTTTGCATTCCTGCTTTAAAACAGCCAGTCGGGATTGATTGGAAAAGCCGATAAACCAGTGTTTGCGGTCATTGATGCGTTGTTGATCTTTTTTCTCAAAGCGGCCACGCTCGTGTTGAATCAGTCCTTCCACTGTCATGGCGTGGGTCTTACCGCGCAGTGCCTCTGGGCTATCGACACATTCAAGATCAAAGCGTGAAAGATGATGCTTCAGCCAGTCTCTGAAAGGATGTGTCTGCCACTGCAGTTTTCGAAGAAATCCATCAGTTTTAAACTGCGCTGTACTGTGCGATTCACCCACAGACTGCAACCTGACATGTACTCCGGTATGTCTTGCGTTGACCCAGCCAGTGACTTTGCCAAGCTCATCGGCCGGAACCAGCAAGGTGGTTCTCAATCCACCCAGCGCACGCTCGATGGCACCTTGCCAGCGGTGCTGATCTTCCTTGATATCGATAAGCTCGCCGATGAATGGCACACTGATTTTTTGTAAGCCGAGTGACTGGATTAGCTCTTCACGCAGGCGCTGGAAATGAGTAGGGATGTTCGAATCGGGACGTGCCTCAACTTCTGTAAGCTCGCGGCGCAATTCCTTCAACTGGTTTTGCAGATCCGATACTGTCCCGGAACACCGACCGAAATCATCCTGTGCCTCAGTGCGGTGTGTTTCGCTGTTGTCAATTTGCGCTTGCGCGGCGGCAAGATTGTTCGCGAACGTCGTTGGATGCAGTTCGTTATCAAGCCCAAGCTCTGCTGCCACACGCTGATAGTCACTGGCCGCCTTCACTATCAGTTGTAATTGCTCCTGCGCAGACTTGAGGTCTCGACGCAGTGATTCAATTTTGTCTCCCCCTGCCTGCCGATAGTCGGCATAGCGGTCGTTCTCTTCCTGCTGTGCCTGTTCGAGTGCCAGTTTGGCTTGTTGATGCTGCTGCTGTTGCAGTTGCTGCTGTTGTTCACTGGCTACAAGTCTTGCAGTCCAGAGTGTTTTCGCCTGTTGTGCGAAAAAGCCACCAATCCCGCCGAGTTGATCGTATATGGCTTTTGATTCGTCTTTTAACCTAACGACTTTGCCGGACAACACCGGCAGTTCTTCGAGTGCCTGTACCTGTTGCCGGGCGTCCGTCATTTGTCTATAGATGGCATGCAGATCATCGAATTCGTTGACTGCCTTGCGTGCATCTTCACGCACATGGCTTGGTTCGAGTACCAGTGTACGAATCAGGCCGGTGAGATCATCGATTTTCTTAAGGCCCAATGCACGGCCAAGTAACTCCGGTGCGTTGCGGTTTTCTATATGCAATGCCCGCTGATAGCTTTCTCTGTAGTTGGCAAAGCCACTGTCGAACAATTGCATAGCCGGGTTTTCGCGAAGCTGCTGTTTCAGAAGTCTGGCGTTGCCCTGACCGAAGTACTCGAGCAATTGTTTGAGTGGCATGTCTTTTCTGCCAAGCATATATAGCTTGTTGATATCGCTAAGTGCACTGCTTGCCTGTGTGGTCCAGAATAGGGCAGCAAGCATTACCTCACTGCCGTCATCGCCCCGGTAAAGTGCGCGGATTGCCGTATGAGTGGCGCCCTCTCTTTTGTTTTTAACTTTGGTTTGTGCGCCATCGTGATCACTGCCATAGCTGCCACGCATGTAGCTGATCAATGTGCGGTCCGAGCGGTCACCCTGTGCGGCGGCGATGTTAAACGAGGCTTTGCCAGCGGGCAGTAACAGCGCCATCAATCCATCGATTAGTGTAGATTTACCAGAGCCGTTATCTCCGGTGATCAGCGTGCCATGCGCATCGATCTTTGCGGTATGAAGCCCGTGGAACGACCCCCAGTTAAATACCGATATTTCGGTCAGGCGAATCTGGCCGGTGAACTGCAATGCGCTACTCATCAAACAGCCCCGGATTGATAACTTCTTTGTTTACCGGCTGGTGGTTGTCTGGCTCTATTGGCGGTTCAGGTATTCGATCGGTTGGCTGTTGTTGTGTTTTGTCGATGCGGGGGGAAGCCGAATGCGCTCGCGGCTCGGGTTGTCCCAGTTGGCGATACTCTTTTTCGAGTTCGCTTAAAAAGTTGGAATCGATAACAAAGCGTATTACCGGTGTGATTTCCACACGTTCGCTGTCTCCCCTGACGCGGGTGATGATTTTGTTATCTTTGAGTTTTTCAAGCGCAGAGTTCAGGCGTTTGCGATCCAGTGACTCATTGTTGGTAATGGGTAAAAACGGCACCAGCTGTTCAGCAATTTGATCAAGCTCGATCAGGGTGCGGGTTTCTCCGATAGCTTCGCGTTGCTGGTAGTGCTTTCTGAGCACCAGAATTACCAGCGAGTCAAACAATGTGAGTGGGCGTGTCTGAATGAGTTTTATGAACGACTGATCCGGTCCGTCTGTGTCGGTGTCTTCGTGTTTTTGAACCAGCACGGCGACTTCAAGGCGATGGTCAAGCATCAGCTCAAGGTATAAATTGGCCAGCTGGTGTCGGATATCTATTTCATACTTACAAACTGCATCAAACAACAATCTTTTTTCGGCGCCCAGTATCACGCCTTGCTTTAGCAGGGTAACAAGCGCGCGCCGTGCCTCTGCGGCCAGTGTGCCGTAGGGTGCGTCTAGGTTAAACTCCGTGTCGGTTTGAAGAGATTGATCGTTGTCTTCCTCATGTTCTTCCTCTGCGGCCGAATTCTCCTGCATCGGCGGCTTGAGCATTTGATCAAACAGGTTGTCATCTGTCTTTGGAGGGGCAGGGTCGCGGGTCATAGTGCAAGCGCCTCCAGCGACTCGGGAAACAGTGAAGCATCGAGCAGGTAGCCGGGCACCTGGGCCGTGAGCTCAGCGCCATCCACATCGGCAATGCGCACGGTCTCATCTTCGGGCATCCTGGGTGCATCGGTGGCCTGGGCAACGCGCAAAAAGGCCACAAGTTCTTCCAGTCCCTGACTCTGATTGCACGATTCTATTAACGCGCCAATCCGCTGCGGGCCATGTTTGCGCAAGTGTGTACGGACGGTTTCTGCCACCTGCAGTGCTCTGACAGATTCCAGGCTGCCAAGTATTTTTGCATCCGGCTCACGGCTGTTATCGTGCTCATGAATGCTCGCATCAAGCTGCGCTGCGGGTTGATATAACTGCCAGCTGCAGACTGAGCGCAGCCGGGCGTTGCCACTGGTTAATTGTGCGTTCACGTTCTGCGTAAGAGAAATACCTTTAAATGCGACCGCGTGATGTTCGAGACGGCTGAGCAATTGATCGATGAGCTGGCGTTCGCGAATGGCACCTTGCTCTACAAATCGTCGCAGGCTCTCTTCGGTACGGCGGCGGATATCAAACACGCGGTCACTTTCGTGGTTCAGTTCCCGCATCAGTCGACTGAGATAGCTTTTCTGTGCAGGCTTTAGGTGCACGGCGGCGCTATGGCTGAGTATGGCACGCAGTTGTTCTCGTAATTCAATACTGCGGTTTTGATCCATGAGTAGTTCAAAAAAGCCCTGGAACGCTTTACCGGAATCGGTCTCTGCGAGCAGTGACTCCTGAGCCATCAGGTCCTGCAACACGTCGCCGCGGTTTTCTGATTCAAGCATCCTCGTACGGGTGGATTTATCCAGATCACGAATTTCATCCTCAACACGGCGAAAGTCACCTGTTAGCACGGCACATAACTGGTATAACTCGCGAATCTGTTCTGCCGCATCGCTGTCTTCAAGTTCGTGTATGACGCCGGCATGCAGTTCATCAATTTGTTTTTGAAGTGCGGTCTGTTGCTTCAGTAGGCCCTCAAGCCGCTCGTCAATATTCATTGACAGTTTTAACGCCAGGTCGCGGGCGGCATCCTGCACGATGCGCAGATGAGATGCAGTTGCATGAGACTGGCGCTGATCTAGTGAAGTGGCAAAGCGCAACGCCACTTCGCAGGCATCGGTTTTACTCAGCATGTCATTAAACTCACGAAGCCAGCCGGCCTGAATCCACTGACGTATGTAACTGCGAGCAGGGGTGTCGGTCACCCATTCCCCTGATTCACGGCTTCGCTCCAGCTCCAGCTCCAGTGCGGCACGGGCTCGTGGCAGTGGTACTCCCGTATCTTCATCAAATAAATCTGCGACAAAGGCGAGAATGTTCGCTGCATTGTCGACGCGCAGAAGGTGCCAGGCAGCATGCTCGTTGCGAAGTCTGGAAAAGCGGGCCTGTTGCTGAGTAAAGTTCACGTTAAGCTAAGCACTGATCAATAATCTAGTTACGTGGCGGGGTGCGATGAGTAATGGTGCCACATAACCGGCCAGGGAGTCTGTTCCGTCAGTGGTTGATTCGCCGGTTATCGGACCACTCGCCACTTTAGGTCAGTTTCTGGCAGTACTCGGGCGAGAATTTGGTTTGCCGGTACCCGATTTCTTGATCGGGAATGTTTTCGAGGAAACCTGAGTTGTAGTAAAGATACAAGTAGATTAGTGCGTGAATAAGTTCGACTGTTGTCTGAATTGCCAGAGACGATAGCACTTGCAAACCAGCCCTTCGGTCCGCTGGTGTCTATATCGTTTGGCTCGACGGGGGGGAGAGGCTGATTTTGGTGATAAGTCAACCTAATTGCCCCGTTAACTATGATCCGACAGATCAGACACTCGGTTAACGTTGAGTTAACGCTTGAGATTTATCCTCAAGGCTCGTTCATTGGGGAGCTAAAGGGATGTCGAACGTATCGAATGAGGTCCAGGAAAGGCAGGCTGTTTTGTCTAGTGTATTCAGTGTGTTAAGTAATTTGCCGGAACATCGTCTGTCGCAGGTGCTGACTTATGTGCGCGAGATTGAAGATTTGACGGGGTCTGAGGATTCTGGATGCCCGCTGAGTAATCGGGAACTTGAAGTGCTCACGCTAATCGCCAACGGATACAGTCGAAAACAGGTTGGCGAGTGCCTTGGCATTAGCGCAAATACTGCTGCCAGGCACATTTCCACAATCTATACAAAGCTCGGTGTCTCTTCCATTGCGGAAGCAACGCGTTATGCGATCAGGAACGGGCTCGCTTGATGGAGGCTAATAGAATAAGTTAACAGCTTTTCAGAAACTTACACTGGTTTTTTGCGATGAATGACCTGTAGTCTATTCGCTAGACGAGCCTGACTGTCTATGATAGAAATGGCTTAATAAGACCATTGTGAGGAAGTCTGGTATTTGATAGGCCCGCTGGCCCCCGGAGATTCCGGCTGGCCGATGGCCTTCAGTTGGCGTCCATGGCAGTGGAAGTCGAGGCAGTTTCCAGGGACCTGGAGCGTGTATCCGGTCTTTTGAAGCCCAGTAAACCAGACGTAGGGCAGAGCTTTGTTGCAGATACAGCTGTTGGGGGAGTTCAAAGCGAGTATCGGTAGTATGCCTTTGCAGTTGCGCCTGCAGGCTGCGCGTCATGTGTTGTTGTGTCTTGCGCTATCTCGCAACGGTCAAATTGACCGCGAGCAAACCGCCACTACTCTGTGGCCGGAAGCAGATTCCCGACAAGCAAAATCCAATCTAAGACAAGCGGTATTCCGCCTGAAAAAAGCACTGGAAAAATTTCAGCTCGATCACATCATCATCGCCAGCAGAGACGATGTCTCTCTCCAACAGGGCAGTATTGAGCTCGACAGTAATCGCCTTCTGGACAATATTCGATCCGGCTGCAAAGTGCCGTTGCCGGCAGAGGTGGTTGCG